>JAAEOZ010000262.1 GCA_024222685.1 Gammaproteobacteria bacterium
AACGCCAGGCAGCCTTTGTCAAAAGCGACGGCACCATACGTACCATCGACGGAACCTCCAACCCGGAGTTTAGTAGTTCGGTTTCACAAAACCTTTTCGTTGTGATCTACCACAGGAACCATTTATCAGTGATGTCGGCCACAGCGTTAACCGAATCGGGCGGAGTATATCCCTATAATTTCACAACTGGAGAAGCCCAGGCTTATGGTGGCGCCAGCGGACATAAAGAAGTTGGTACCGGTATCTGGGGTATGATCGGTGGAGACACCGATGCCAACGGAACCATCGAAGCTGCCGATAAAACAGTTTGGGCCGGCCAGGCCGGAACAACAGGATACAAATCCGGAGACCTGAACATGAACACCCAGGTGGACAATACCGACAAGAACGATGTTTATGTAGGGAATAACAGTAGTTCGTCGCAGGTGCCGGATTAAGAATAAATTATCCTTATTCAAAGAAATAAATATTCAATAAAAAAACAAAATGAAAACAAAAATCTTAACCACAGTACTCGTACTAATAAGCCTCGGCCTTTTTGCCCAGGTAGGTGTTAACACCGATGGCAGCAGCCCCGATGG
>JAAEOZ010000263.1 GCA_024222685.1 Gammaproteobacteria bacterium
GGATGTCTCCGGGTAGAGACTTTGGCGATAATGGGTTTATGCGTCTGAACTTTGCCTGTACTCGAGCCACGCTGGAAGAAGCCGTAGCTAGAATCCGCACAGCCGTTAATCAACACTGGAATCAATAAAATGTTTAATCAGGCAATCGTACGCCGACCCGGGAAAAGCCTGGTCAATGGCATAACTACAGCAGGATTGGGGCAGCCCGACTATCAACAGGCACTTGACCAGCATGATGCTTATATCGATGCGCTGCAGAGCTGTGGCCTGACTGTCACCGTAATGCATGCCGATGAGCATTACCCGGATGGCATGTTTGTTGAAGATACCGCGCTGGTGATGCCGGGCCTGGCGATTGTTACGCGTCCTGGTGCCGATTCCCGGCGCGGGGAAACTGTTTCCATAAAAAAGCAGCTGGCGCAGTTTTTTGATCCTGTCGAAATAATCGAAGCGCCCGCTACGGTTGATGCTGGGGATATCATGATGGTGGGCAGGCATTTTTATATCGGTTTGTCTGAGCGCACTAATGAGGCGGGTGCCGGGCAGATAATCCAGCATTTAAATAAACATGGTTACCATGGCAGCACGATTTCGATTAGGGAAGGATTGCATTTTAAATCATCGATCTCATATCTCGAAAATAACCATATCGTGGTCACCGGTGAACTGGTTGATAAGCCGCAACTGGCGGAATTTAATTCAGTAGTGATCGATTCGGCTGATGCCTGTTCGGCGAATAGCGTATGGATTAATAATCGAGTTCTGGTGCCGGCAGGCTTCGCTACAACCAGTCAGGCGATAGCAGCGCTTGGTTACGAGGTGATTGAACTCGATGTTTCCGAATTCCAGAAACTGGACGGTGGTTTGAGCTGCCTGTCGTTGAGGTTTTGAGCCATGTTGATAAAACCAATTAGAGTTTTATCCGATCAGGTAAATGAAATCATTCAGCTATCGCGGCAGTACCATGCAACCCTTTATCCCCCGGAAAGTATTAATCAGGACAATCCACATGATTTGATTA
>JAAEOZ010000264.1 GCA_024222685.1 Gammaproteobacteria bacterium
AGAATTTCGTCGGTATGTTCGCCAAGCAACGGTGACCGTTTTACTTCTACTTCGGTATCTGACAATTTTATCGGGCAGCCAACGGTTAAATACTTACCACGTTCGGGATGATCGACTTCTACAATCGTGCCCGTTTCTCGTAACGATGGCTCATCTGAAATTTCCTTCATGGAAAGAATGGGGCCCACGGGGATATCGAGCGGATTACAGATATCCATGACTTCGAACTTTGTTTTAGTCATGGTCCATTTTTCAATTTCCTCAAAAATTTCGTTAAGCCTGGTAAGACGCTCGGGCGGCGTTGTATAGCCTTCGGCTTCCTTCCATTCAGGCTTACCGATGACATCACAAATTTTCTGCCACACCGCCGCTTGAGTAATAAAGTAAGTGTAGGAGTTAGGATCGGTTTCCCAGCCCTTGCACTTTAAAATTCGTCCGGGTTGACCACCACCCGAATCGTTACCAGCACGAGGGGTCGCTTCGCCAAATTCAACGCCTTCACCAAATTGTGAATATTCTTTCAATGGACCATGATCGAGCCGTTGTTGATCACGTAGTTTAACTCTACAGAGATTTAATACAGAGTCCTGCATCGGCGCCAGTACCTTTTGTCCTCGCCCGGTTTTCTCACGCTGCAATAATGCGGCTGTGATTCCGAGTGCAAGATGTAACCCAGTACCCGAATCACCAATTTGAGCACCTGTCACCAACGGCACATCATCACGAAAACCAGTAGTAGACGCGGAACCACCTGCACATTGGGCAACATTCTCATAAACTTTGCAGTCTTCGTAAGGACCAGGACCGAAGCCTTTTACCGATGCCATAATCATGCGAGGATTTAGCTCCTGAATACGCTCCCAGCCGAAGCCCATTCTATCCAGTGCACCGGGAGCAAAGTTTTCTACCAGCACGTCGCATTCTTTAACAAGACGCTCGAGAACTTTCTTACCCGTTTCGTTTTTAGAGTTTAATGTCAAAGAACGTTTATTATGGTTAAGCATGGTGAAATAAAGGCTATCAGCACCCTCTACATCGACCAGTTGTTTACGTGTCGCATCGCCAACGCCGGGACGTTCAACCTTGATCACGTCTGCACCCATCCAGGCCAGCAATTGAGTACAGGTAGGCCCGGACTGGACATGCGTGAAGTCCAGAATTTTGAGACCGTCTAGTGCTTTTGACATCTTTTTACCTCTAGCTTGATTTTTTTACAAATTGGAACTGACTACTTGTACATGGTTTGTGCTTTAGTACCTGGTGCATATTCGTTCGGATCAACCCAGACATTAACAACAGCACATTTGCCAGTTCTGGCGATCGCCTCACGAGCTCTTTGCATCGCAGGCTGGATGTCTTTTGCTTCGTGAACTTCTTCGCCATAGCCGCCGATCATTTCGCCAAATTTGGAAAATGGTACATCGCCCAGTTTGTTGCCAACACTGCCTCTTTCCTGCCCGTATTTGGCCAACTGACCATAACGAATCTGGTTCATCGCCGAATTATTACCGATAACTGCCAGGTAAGGTGCGCCGAAGCGCTGCGCTGTTTCCAT
>JAAEOZ010000265.1 GCA_024222685.1 Gammaproteobacteria bacterium
ACCAGTGTTGGGATTTGGGCCTAGTATCGCCGATCCACCCTTGTATTCCGTGTTCATTCCTCCATTACCATAAATCGACAGACCAATAGAGCTTTCATTATCCAGCATCCAGTTCTGGCCGAATTGAGGAATCAGGAATGCTTCGTTTTTACTGTCTATAGACTGATCGCCATCACCGATGCTAAAAGGGCATGGGCCACATGGTGAACCTGCTGGTGCTGCCGGCCCTCCGGTCGAAGAATAACTTCGCATCGGGGCAAAAATGGCACCACCGATGTCCTGTCGATCTCCCTGTAGGACCATTCCTGCCGGATTAGTCCCGGCTGCGAGTGCATCCAGAGAGTATGCCACACCTGCACCGGCCATAGCCTTTTCCTTTACACTAAATCCGTGTGCAAAATAACCATTGGTTGCCTGTACCGCTGCACTAAAACTCATGCCAGCTACCGCAACCAGCATAGTCGATTTAAACAAATTCATTTTTCATTCCTCTGGGTTATAAGTTCTATGTTATGTTCCGTAAAAATACATTTACTTAAACACAATCCGGTAGACCCCATGCTGGACCGTGCTTTGACTCAAGTGATCGGATTTTTGTTATTTATCCTTACCGTACCACCGTATTCATTGCATCCTGCTCTAAACAAAAAGATTAATATCAGACTCCCCGGCAAATTCGAAAAATGTAGCTGCACCTGCATAGTCGATATCTTCGATAAAATCACTACTATTCATATCAAACAGATCCACAGTCATTTGGCAGGCGATGAGCTTTACTTCGGCCTCGACACACAGGTCACGCAAATCTTCAACGCTGGCGACACCTTTTTTCTTCATCTTGGCCTTCATCATGCTACTCATAATCGACTGCATGCCAGGAATTGCGGTACCGATAACCGGAAACCACTTGTCCATATTCATTGGCATAGGCATACCCGGATTACCAAGCGGAGAGACTTGAAGATTCGGATTTTTTTTCAGTAACTGCAGACCGTAAAAAGTAAAAAAAATCTGCGTTTCATATCCTAGTGCCGCAGCCGTCGACGCCAGAATAAATGGTGGATAAGCCCAGTCAAGGGTTCCTTTCGTGGCGATGATCGCCAGTTTTTTATCTGACATACTACTTCCTCTCTAATAACAGGTAAGGGAACAGGCTTTGTTATCCAAAGCCTCGCTAGTCATGCTTTTTTTATATAATAATGATACTTGTCATCAGCCTCGGTGCTTTCTAACAGGCTATGGCCAGTTTGCTTACAGAAAGCATCAAAATCCTTCACAGACCCAGAATCGGTAGCAACAATATAGAGAACCTGACCGGACTCCAGACTGTTAAGCTTCTTTTTTGCTTTTAAAATCGGTAGTGGACAATTCAGACCACTGGCATCAAGTTTTTCGTTAAAATCTGTCATTTAGTACATACCTCTAAGCAGTGTCTGAGATTTACAGGGAAGTTGCCGACCGTGAATATGGCCGCGCAGTTCAAGTCAATCAGATAAACCTTATATCAACCTTATACAGAACTAAATCACCCAATATGAAAGTGCTACTATCTCGCTTGGGATAGAGCATTTACCTGCCAGGAAAAACATAAATTGACGATAACTGGAATCTGTAAAAGCAAATAATTTTCAGGCTATTTCGAAATCATTGTACTTTGAGTTGCAATAGCTATGTTAGAAGCTATTAATTTATTAATACTTACTATACAGATTGATAGAAGCTTTACTACTCTTTATCAATTACCCCTCCCTTTTGGATAGTAGAAGGAAACTCTTCTACCCACAGAGCCTAGAGGTAAATTAGTATATTAAGGTTCTATAATATACCTACAGAAATAAATAATACTTCAAACTAACTAAAGAGAAATCCGCTATGAATAGATTTTCAAAGTTTTGTGCCGCGATGATGTTGATTTTGTTGCCAGTAGTGCACGCTCAAACAGATACAGCTAATCCCGGCGCTGCCCAGGTGAATCAGGACTGGTCAAAAATGATGTCGCAAATGATGAGTATGGGGAATCCGGCCGCAGGCAACCCAATGGCCACAGCCAATCCTATGAATATGATGAACCCGATGTCGATGATGAACCCCATGACCATGATGAATCCTATGGCTATGATGAACCCTATGACCATGATGCCGATGATGATGGCACCAATGGGCATGATGGGACCCATGATGAATCCCATGGGAATGATGGGTGGAATGGGTGGAATGGGTGGAATGGGCGGTATGGGTAGCGGCGGATCAGGCAGTGGTCAGCTTGGTGCAGCCATGATGATGAATCCTCAAAACTGGTTAAACCCGGCAACTTACACTTATATTATGTCACCGGAAGCCATGCAGTTGCGTATGAATCCGATGTCGTGGATGCAAATGGCTAATCCTGGAACTTATATGCCTTTAATGAACCCAAACGCTTATATGCAGACAATGAATCAATCGATGGATCCAAATACCTACATGAAAATGATGGGCGAAATGATGACCCCGGAAGTTTATGAAAAATGGTATGGGGAAATGCAGAGCCTGGCTCCTCAGATTGCAGCACCGGCAGATGGAGCAGCTGCACAATAAAAATAGTCGATCAGAAAATAAAAAACGCCGGTTTAAAACCGGCGTTTTTTGTTAAATCATCAGCACAAAAGATTTATTAATGCCCCTCCTTGCGCATGCGTTCAAGTCGCTTGTTAGCAAGTCGTGCGGCAGTAGCCTTCGGGTAACGTTTGCGTAACTCGTTCAACATTATCTTTGCCTTGTTATACTGTTTTTTCTCGTAGTATGTATAGCCTAGTTTAAGCATCGCATCGGCGACCTTGGAACTACTCGGGTATCTAGAAAGCACCAGCTCAAATTCAATAATTCCCTGGTCGAATGCTCGTGTTACATAGTTCGCTTCACCTAACCAGTATTGCGCATTACCTGCAAAACTGCTTTCTGGATATTTCGCCAGAAATCGCTTTAATTCAGTTTTGGCTATTTTATAGCGGCCTTCTTTTAAGGTATCGAAAGCAGCCTGATACGCCGCCTGCTCTTCACTGTTAGTCGCCGGATTCTGCACAGGTTGATTATCCCCGGCAGTAGTAGCCGGGACACTGGTGTCGGCGATTAGTCCACCCGAGCTACCAGGCGTTTCTATGGTGGTTTGAGCAGGAGCTGTAGTCGTCTGCGTCGGTTCAGTCGGTTCCGTCGATTCATTGAGTCCTGGCACTTCCACCGGATCAGTTCTGTTGCCAGCGACCGCCTGGTTTTCAAGCCCTCGCAAGCGTCTGTCGATATCCAGATAGAGTTCGCGCTGGCGCTTTTTTATTTCAGTGAGATCGTGTGTCTGCTGCTCAAGTTCACCGTGCATCTGACTGATCTCAGACGCTAGCTCCTCGACATTCTGCATTAATTCTATCATTGCACGATTATCGATCAGCCGACCTATCCTGGTAACTTCCTGCCGAAGGCCTTTTAGTTCACCGACAGCATTTTGCTGACGCTCTGAAAGTACTCGAACCTGCTGCGTGAGTTGCTCCGGAGTCAGTGCCTGACTCTGGGCACTAACCGTCAATGGGCTGAAGGCCAGGGCGATTACAATACCAGATCTGCTGAACAGGCTGGCGTTATTCCACGGAAGTATGTTCATGTTAATTTACATTGTAGACAAGTTCGACACGACGATTTTTACTCCATGCATCTTCGGTATGGCCCAGCATGGCTGGTTGTTCTTCACCGTAGCTGACTGTATCTAGCTGGTCAACCGAGGCGCCCTGAAACAATAAAACTCGACGCACCGACTGCGCTCGCCGGTCGCCGAGAGCAATATTATATTCGCGACTACCGCGCTCGTCAGTATGACCTTCCAGGCGCACACTGACATTACCGTTGCCGGCTATAAAATTCCCATGTGCCTCCAGCAGCGCCAGTGATTCATCGCTAATTTTAGCACTGTCAAAATCAAAATATATGATACGGTTTGCCAGCGCAGAACCAGGTTCATCCAGCATTTGCTGTACTGTCATATCCTCTTCGACAATAGGCGTCATTGAAGTGTCATCACTACCATCCAGGCTGGTTATATCTGAACCGGTGGTATCTCCCGCACCACTGCTTCCATCTGTCTGTGACTGACCATCAGTCAGTGAAGGATCATTACTCAATTCCTGCCCTGTGGATTGACAGCCGACAATAAACATCGCAATCAGCGCCAACAACGGTAATTTAACTAACATTAGATTATTTCTCATACTCACTCTGCTCCGAATGATTTGTCCTTACTGCTTGCGTTTATAGGGTCCCCAGACAGGCTCGCGGATATCGCCGCTTTGATCAGAGAGCCTGTGTTGAGAACGACCATCAACCGATACTACATAGAGTACACCGTTATCGCCACGAGTCGATGCGTATAACACAAGTTTACCATTTGGCGAAAACGAAGGTGACTCGTCTAGATTGCTATCGGTTAACACGGTCAAATTACCAGTTTCCCGTTCCAGCTGCGCTATTTTATATTCACCGCGCTCTCCGTGCACCATTGCAATATATTTTCCGTCCGGGGATATTGTAGCAGCGGAATTATATGGACCTTCAAAAGTTATGCGTCGAGGTTTTCCGCCGTCGACAGACATTTCATATAACTGTGGTCTACCACTGCGATCAGACGTAAAAATTATTTTTTGACCATCTTTAGTCCAGACCGGTTCGGTGTCGATACTACGATGTCTGGTTAATCGTTTCAGGCGCTTGGTGGCTGTATTCATGATGTAAACATCGGGCCCGCCGTCCTTGGACAGAACCAACGCCAGATATTTGCCATCGGGTGACCAGCTAGGCGCGCCATTAATCCCTTTGAAGCCAGATATCTTACTACGTTTTGCTGTCGCCAGATGTTGTATAAATATCTCCGGCCGCCTGTTTTCGAAAGACACATAGGCCAGTGACTGGCCATCAGGCGACCAGCTAGGCGACATCAGCGGTTCATCTGACTCCAGCACGGTTTGTGCATTAAAGCCATCTGTGTCGGCAACCTGAAGAATATATTTCCTGGCCTGATCTCGCTGAGCCCGGATATAGGCGATTCGAGTATTAAATGCGCCAGGTGTACCGGTTATTTTCTCGTAGATCAAGTCGCTGATCTCATGTGCCGCGGTTCGTAATTTTCTCTTTTTAACCGGCAGGTTATAACCGATAAGCTGTTTTTGCTTGAGTACATCAAGTAACTGAAACTGTATAGTGTAGTCTCCAGGCGCTTTCTCCAGTATACGCCCGACCACCAGATAGTCCTGCCCTGCTGATTTCCACTGCGTGTATCGAACCTGATTGCTGTAATGCGGATGGGTTGGCAACAAGTCGCGTTCGAGCGCCTTTAACACGCCGCTACGATTTAAATCATTGCTGACAATTTCGGCTATATCTGTGGGTAGTTTCGATGTCAGCTTTGAAGTATCGAACGGCACCACGGCGATAGGTAGGGCGCCTTCAACACCACTGGTTATTTCGATTGTTAGTGCAGCGTATGATCTACCCGCAGCAGTAAATGCTAACAGCAGAATAAACAGGTATTTGATCGATAACTTCGTCATTAAAATTGCCTACCTCGGGTTGAACAAAATAATTAGTTCCCGTTCGAATAAAGCCGGGTCACCGGGCTTAGGTAATGGCTCCGCCTTGTAGACCGCATTTTCAATTGACGCTCTATAAGTTGCAGTTCCACCACTACATCGGCCGAATGTTACATCCAGAATAATACCACCGGGACCCTGCAACACGCGGACTTCGCAATCCGGTATTTTCCCACTTTCCTGCGGACGTCGCCAGTTTCGCTCTATTTTTTGTTTGATAGCCAGACGATAGGCATCTCGTACTGAATCTAACCTACGCTGAGTCTCTTCGGCTTCAAGTTGCGCTTTAAGTTCATCCTGTTTACGTTTTTGTTCCTGCTCGGCGAGCCGCCGTTTTTCAGCTTCTGCCTTCTTTTTATCATCGGCAACTCTTTTTTCTTCCGCAATACGCTTCTGCTCAGCTTTTTTCCTTTCCTCGGCCTTACGTTTTTCTTCGGCTTTACGTTTCTGTTCGGCCTGCTTGTGCTTTACCTCGGCGAGCTTTTTTTGTTTGTCAGCCTGTTTTTTCTTTTCTGCGGCCTGTTTTTTCTTAAGAGCCTGGGCTTTCTTCTTTTCCTCGGCCTTACGTTTAACCTCCGCTTTTTTACGCTTTTCCTCGGCAATTTTCTTCTTCTTTACCTCGGCTTTTCGTTTAGTTTCTTCACGCTTTTTTCTGTCGGCATCCTGTTTGCGTTTTTTCCTGGTTTCTTCGGCTTTTTTCTGTTTCTCTACCGCAGCCTGCTTTTTTGCTTTGGAGGCTTCGAGCTGTTGCTGATCAACAATTTTAGCTTTCACGGTTTTTACCCGGTCACCTTGTTTAATCAGTTTCTGGCTGTCATTAAACTCAATATTGATGAACACAAATATCAATAATCCGACATGGAAAAACACTGAGAACATCAGTGCCTGCGGATATCGACGTAGCTCCGAGAGCACTATTCAAGCGCCTCTGGATCAGTTACCAGACCTACTGAATTGACATCGGCCTGCTGTAACAGCACCAGCACTCGAACAATATTCTCATATGGTGATTTACTATCACCTCTGACCATGACCGGGCGGGATGCCTGCTGACGCAATGCAGCCTTAACCCGATCTACCATTGCTCCGGCATCTATACTGGCATCCGGATTCGAATTAATATTGAGAAAGACATTACCAGCCGAATCGACTGTTATAACAATGGGCTCAGGGCCATTCGCATCCAGTGGGTTGGCCGGTGCAGTGGGCAGATCAACCTCTACACCCTGATTTAATAAAGGTGCGGTCACCATAAAAATGATTAACAACACGAGCATAACGTCGATGTAGGGTACGACGTTAATATCCGACATCGAACGACGATGAGGACGACTCATGGCAAACTCCTTCTATTCACCAGGCAACTACTTTGAGACCTGGGCCTGACGCTGAAGGATACCGGTAAACTCTTCCAGGAAATTTTCGTACCGAATAATCATTGCATCGATTTCACTGGCAAATTTGTTATAGGCAACTACAGCCGGAATCGCGGCCAGCAACCCCATCGCAGTAGCGATTAAGGCCTCCGATATACCGGGAGCAACCATCGCAAGGGTCGCCTGTTGCACGCCGGCTAAAGCTCGAAATGATTCCATAATACCCCAGACTGTTCCGAATAATCCGATATAGGGGCTGACCGAGCCAACAGTCGCGAGGAACGGCAGGTTGGCTTCAAGAGATTCAATCTCTCGTGACATCGAAACTTTCATAGCACGATTAGCAGCATGTACAACAGAAGCGTTGTCAAGCTCGGCTTTGCGCGCACGTGCAAATTCACGAAACCCATTTTCAAATATGGCCTCGAGACCAAAGCGTTTTTCCTGACGCACACTTAGTTGCGCGAATAAATCACTCAAATTTATACCAGACCAGAACCTGCCTTCAAATGTTTTTGCTTCGGCCTGAGATTGACGTATGTAGCTGTGTTTGACATAAACCAGCGCCCAGGAAAAAATCGACGCCAGTAACAGCGCCAACATCACCATTTGAACAGGGATACTGGCATTTAGTACCAGACTAAATAGTGAATCATCATTCATGTTTTATATCATCATCGGTTATAGGGCCGGTTCGAAATACATCCAGACAATGCCATAACGGCAAATTTTTCATTGCAAATTGATTTCACCCTGACCGGCAGGTCTGAGCCCAAAATGCGCATACGCCTGCGATGTTACCACACGGCCTCGAGGCGTTCGCATCATAAACCCCTGTTGAATAAGGTAAGGTTCGATGACGTCTTCTATAGTACCGCGCTCCTCACCGATCGCTGCTGACAGGCTTTCTACGCCTACCGGCCCACCTTCGAACTTTTCGATCAATGCCAGAATCAAACGGCGATCCATATGATCCAGCCCGGACTGATCGACTTTGAGCATATCCAGCGCCGCTCTGGCAACGGTATCGATAATGACGCCGTCAGCCTTTACCTGAGCAAAATCACGAGCACGTCTTAACAGGCGATTGGCTATACGTGGTGTCCCGCGAGATCGATTTGCAATTTCGTGAGCACCATCATTATCTATATCGATGCCAAGTAGATTGGCAGAACGTAGAATTATCGTGCTGAGATCGGCGCAATTATAAAATTCGAGTCTTTGCACAATCCCGAATCGATCCCTCAATGGTGAAGTCAGAAGACCCGCCCTGGTTGTTGCTCCTACCAACGTAAAAGGTGGTAAATCAAGCTTTATTGACCTCGCTGCTGGGCCTTCACCAATCATGATATCCAGCTGATAATCTTCCATTGCGGGGTATAGAATTTCTTCGACAACCGGGCTTAAACGATGAATCTCATCGATAAACAGGACATCGTGCGGCTCAAGGTTTGTCAGAATAGCAGCGAGGTCTCCGGCTTTCTCCAGCACCGGACCAGAAGTTTGACGCAAGCCGACCTGTAACTCATTAGCAACGATATGCGAAAGCGTGGTCTTACCGAGACCAGGCGGACCAAATATGAGTACGTGATCGAGCGCTTCGTTACGCTGGCGAGCAGCCTGCACAAAAATCTCCATCTGATCGCAAACTTCGGGTTGGCCTATATAGTCAGCCAGTAATTTCGGCCGCAACGCACGATCATGGGTTAGCTCTTCACTAGAAGCTTCAGCACCAATCAGGCGTTCGTTTCCATCGTCGTTCACAGGCGTTGTACCGAGGACTGTAATGCCCTGCGAATTAAGGTAGAAGCACTATCAATATCGACATCCCGGGCTTCTGTTTGCTTTACCATTTGCTCGGCATCCTGTGGTTTGTATCCCAGCGCCTGTAAGGCTTCAATGGCTTCACTCCTGAAGGAACCGGAGCCCGCAACGAAACCAGCACCTGAATTTTCTGCAGGAAGCGCTGAGACTGCAAATTCCTCTACCTTATCTCGCATTTCGATAATCAGTCGCTCTGCGGTTTTTTTACCGACGCCCGGCAAACGCGTTAACGTAGCGACATCATTATGAGTCACACAGATGGCAAATTCCTGATTATTTATACCCGATAAAATTGTCAATGCCATTTTTGGTCCGACACCGTTGATCCGGATTAACTGTCGAAAAAGTTTTCGTTCCTGCTCGCTGGAAAACCCGATTAATGCATGCGAATCATCCTTAATCTGTAAGTGTGTCCAGATAGAGATCGATTCACCGATTTCTGGCAACTGATAGTAAGTCGTCATAGAAACATCGACTTCATAACCGACACCCTGACAGTCAATCAGTATTTGCGGTGCTTTTTTTGCAGCCAGCAGGCCAGCCAATCGACCAATCATCTGCGTTTCCCCCTACGACTCTTGAACATCGACTTCTCGATTCCGGTTTTTTGCTGTGTAGCATAAAATTGTGCATGACAAATAGCAATTGCGAGGCCGTCGCCTTCGTCAGACTGCAATTCCTTCTGCAGACCTAACAAACGTCTGACCATGTGCTGAACCTGATCTTTACCGGCAGCACCACTACCTACCAGTGCCTGTTTAATTTCGCGAGGCGCATATTCGGCTATTTCCAGCCCAGCGTGATAAGCAGCGCAGATCGCCGCCCCCCTGGCCTGCCCAAGTTTCAGGGCAGAGTCTGCATTTCTCTGCATGAACACATTTTCAATGCTCATATGCTGTGGCTGGTGTTTCTCAATAATCAACTCAATCTGCTGAAAAATCTGCCCCAGACGCTGTGGCAGGCTATCTCCGACCAGCTTTATGTAACCGCTGGCGACATAGTGCATCTGGTTGGGTTGATTATCTATCAGGCCGTATCCAGTCGTTCTCGAGCCAGGATCTATGCCAAGTATAATCACGCTCTGAATTCGCTCTCAAAGCGCCGTTTAATCGTAAGCCTCTTCGGGAATTTCGGCATTATAATAAACTTCCTGCACATCATCAGAGCTTTCCAGCATATCGACCAGGCGCAAAACCTTGCCTGCATCATCGATATTCAGCTCCGTGTTGGTGGAGGCTCGCATGGTTAAATCAGATTCATCGGGCTCGAACCCGGCATCAATCATAGCCTGTTTAACCGACACGTACTCTTCGCCGGCGGTTAGTACCTCAATGCTGCCATCTTCATCTACAATAACATCTTCAGCTCCTGCTTCTAACGCCCCTTCCATAATGCTATCTTCATCATGCTCCGGAGAATATAGAAGAACGCCTACACTCGAAAACATATAGGCAACTGAGCCCGACTGACCGAGATTTCCACCCGATTTACTAAACGCATGGCGTACTTCTGCAACGGTACGATTGCGATTATCCGATAGACAGTCAACAATAAAGGCTATACCTGCGGGGCCATAGCCTTCGTAGCGAATTTCTTCGAAATCAGAACCATCGAGCTCACCTGCTCCGCGTTTTACTGCTCTTTCTATGGCGTCTTTGGGGACAGATTGGGATTTAGCCTTATCAACAGCGGTTCTTAAAGATGGATTGGCATCCAGATCAGAACCTCCAGTCTTGGCTGCCACCACAATTTCTCGTATGAGCCGGGTGAAAAGCTTACCTCGTTTGGCATCCTGCGCCTTCTTTCGATGCTGTATATTAGCCCACTTACTGTGACCTGCCACTGCTACCTACCTCGATAGGAATAATCCAGTTATCTTACCATCGAACAGTACTACGGCTCTAGCGAGCAGTAGCAGGAATTATTTGATGTTTTGGTAGAAAACTTACGATTACTACCAGCCTGGCGGCAATTTTCTCTCGATAGTTATATGTTTGCCTTCAATTGAGATATAACCGCCCGTTTTTAGCTCCTTGAGAATTCGGTGAACCATTTCCCGAGTTGCACCAACTCGACTGGCTATATCCTGCTGGGTAAGTTTTTCGGTAACCAGTTTTTCACCGACTTCATCGGCATGTTTATAGAGCACCCGAACAACCCGGTTGTATACGTCTTCGAGTGCCAGACTGCTAACTTCCTCGGTTAAATCCTGTATGCGACCTATTAACAAGTCGATTATACGCATGCTCACTGATGGCTTGGTCAACATAGTGTCCATGAAAACCTGTCGAGAAATTATGCCGAAGGTTGAATCATCGGTTGTAATAATACTGGCCAGCCTCGGAATTCCACCAAGAGGTGCGAGTTCGCCGAACGACTCATATTCTGTCAATGTATTAATTATAATTTCCTTGCCTTTGTCATTGTGCAGGAAAACATCGACTTTACCCTGCAATATGACATAAAAGGAATCCGTATCGTCACCCTGGCTAACAATAACCGTATTCTTTGGAAACTGCCGGATCACTGTTTGCGATGCAACCTCGTCGATGTCCTTTGCGTCGAAGCCTTCAAACAGAGTTGTTCTACTAAGTGTTTCGGTTAATGTTGGCATATTACTAAACTCGCTATAATTTCTGCATATTTTCTGTATTCTCATAACATCTTGCTTGCTAAGCGACCTGGGAATTCCATTCATCGCAGATCAGAGAGCTACCACTCATCCCGGCTGGTTTGGCCAGGCCCATCAATTGTAGCACTGTAGGCGCTATTGCTGATAAATTTTCATCCTTTGTCAGTTCACTGGCCTGATCATCAATCACCAGGCAAGGCACAGGATGCTGCGAGTGTTGAGTATGCGGTTGCCCTGTATCAGGATCTACCATTTCGTCACAGTTTCCGTGATCAGCTGTAAGAATGACCGAATAACCGCTCCGTTTTGCCTGCTCAATCACGCGACTAACTTCGTGATCCAGCACCTCAACTGCCTCTAAAATTGCAGTTCGCACTGCTGTATGACCGACCATATCACCATTCGCAAAATTCACTAGCAGAAAATCATAACTATCTGACTGTAGTGCAGTTATCATGGTGTCAGCCACCTCAACAGCACTCATTTCCGGTTTCAGATCATAGGTAGCAACTTTTGGTGAGCTTATCAGGCGATGTTCTTCACCGGGATAACAGTTTTCTCTTCCACCATTAAAGAAAAAAGTGACATGCGGATACTTTTCTGTTTCAGCACAATGTAACTGCCGCAAGCCTGCATCACTAATAACACTGGCTAAAGTTTGTTCTGGTCGCATCGATTCAAAAGCAATCGATGCACTTAGTTTGCTATCGTAATGGGTTAATGTTGTCAGGTTTATCGGTTTAAAATCTGAACCACGATCAAATCCGTCGAAATCTTCGAGGCTGAAAGCTGCTGACAACTGACGAGCACGATCATTACGAAAGTTAAAAAATATCACTTCGTCTTCAGACTGCATCGGAATCAGCTCTGGCATAACAACAGGTTTTATAAACTCGTCATTTACACCTTCATCATAACTGGCCCTGATAGCCTTTAGGGCATCCGGCCGTTTTTGACTTTCACCTGACACTATTGCATCCCAGGCAATTTTTACTCTTTCCCAGCGTTGATCTCGATCCATCGCAAAGTAGCGCCCACAGACACTCCCGATATGCGAATTATTTGCTGCCAGTACTGATTCGAGCTTATGCATATATTCTATAGCAGCTTGAGGAGCTGTGTCCCGGCCGTCAGTTATCATATGTAGCTGCGCCACCACACCGTGCTGATGACATAAATGAACTAACGCATAAAGGTGCTCAATATGACTATGCACACCTCCATCGGAAACAAGCCCTATAAGGTGTAAAGGTCGAGCGCCTGATTTTGCCCTGGTGACGGCATTAAGTAGCGCCACATTTTTGAAAAAACTGCCGTCTTCGATCGCATCATCGATTCGAACCAGATCCTGTTTAATAATAGTGCCGCTTCCAATGGTCATATGACCAACTTCAGAATTCCCCATCTGTCCTTCGGGCAAGCCGACACCCTGGCCTGAGGCCTGGAGCTGTGTTACTGGATGAGATGAGAAATAATGGTCGAAGTTCGGAGTATTCGCTTCAACTACCGCATTATTTTCCGGATTCGGGTTCATACCAAAACCATCCAGAATAATGAGTAGAGTCGGATTACGAATATTAGACAATGGTTTCAACATAAATTCTCAATATCTCGGATAACAAGGGACGCGAATCATAACCCATAAACGCTATCGCGTTAATAACCTGGCCGTTAGAGAAAAAGCCCCCTGCCATCCCTGGTTTTTTATACCTGAATATCGATCAGCGTACCTATGCGTTGACCTGCCGCCTCCAGTGAACGTACATTTGCACGCACTGATTGAACAATTTCGTGTTGTTCAACCAGGGCTTTATCCTGAGAACCAAGGTTACGCGATTCAGCATTTTCACTACTTGCAACCTCGGCAACGTTTCGCTCGAATCGCTGTTCCTGCGCACGAATCCCTTCAACCGCATTACTACTTGCAGATTGAATTGTAGTTGTGGGGCTATTGACACCAGATATATTCATATTCAGCACCTAAACTTATCAGCTTACCCAATTGTAGGCGATAAGAATCACTATCTAAGGAATTGTTACAAATTATCGACCAATGGCTTTGAATACTCGATAAATGGTCAAATTTCGAGTTAAAGCTAATAAAGACTTAATACAATGAGCTATCAATCGTCATACCCTGTGAAGTGCTCTGCAGGTCAGACATGACTTCGGGTAATGCATAACTTAACAGAGTCCTGTAATTCTCCCAGTCTTTCCATAACGTGATACGGACGCCGTTTAGCTCCCAAAAATAGTGCTTGTCGCTCAGAAACTTCCCCTTTCGAACAGCCGGATTACCATACTTACTCGAAAGCATTTCCAGAATGCCAGCTTGCCTCAGTCCGGGAAATTCATATTCAACAAATGCGGTCTGCCGATTTTCTCCGACGTGGCCGATATAAAGTCTGGACGATCCGGGTAGTATTTTCTTGCTATCGAATACATCGTAAGGTCGATGTTCATCTGACTCGAAGATGATAGTAGCACCTGCATTTTTTACCGCCGTGCGTAACTGATCGAGCGTTGATGTCTTTAATTGCAAGCCGAACAACTCAGCCGCAGAAACGCCCTGTATCACGATTAGCATGATTAAAAACAGGGATACTTTGTTCATTTGTTTGCGCTCATCCTGTATCAGGTATCGGACGCTTATGGTATTTTTTGAGTATTATTTTAAAATTGAGGAATTGTCAGTAAACTATTACTAGCTGCTAGGTTTTGCTTTTATCGTCTACTGATTCTTCAGATTCCGCTCTGTCGAGTTCGGCTTCCATTTCCTCGTCATCCAAGGGCTGATATTCATCACTATCTGTCGGGTTTTCATCTGCTTCTGCGTAAGCTAGCTCATCGGCTTCCTGCTGGGCAAGTTTCTCTTTGAATAGCATTGCTGATGTAAGCACTCCGCCCTCAAATAGTATCCACACTGGCACTGCCAGCAAAACCTGGGAAATAACATCCGGTGGAGTTAATATCATACCGAGTACAAACGCACCGACTATGATGTAAGGACGCATTTCACCAAGTTTTTTAGGCGTTGTCATACCAATTGCAACCAGGATGATGGTTGCAATCGGTACCTCAAAAGCGAGCCCAAAACCAAAAAAAAGCGCCAGCACGAAATCGAGGTATCGACCAATATCGGTAGAGATATTCACCATGTCCGGGCCGATACTGGTGAAAAAACCGAATACCAACGGAAATACCACGTAATAGGCGAAAGCCATTCCGGTGTAAAATAGAATAATACTCGATGCTAACAGGGGTGCTGCCAGACGTTTCTCCGAACTATAAAGTCCCGGCGCTACAAACGCCCATAGCTGGTAAAGAATCACCGGCATTGCCAGGAACACCGACAACATCAACACCAGTTTAAATGGTGTCAGAAACGGTGATGCCACATCAATGGCGATCATATTAGCGCCTTCAGGCAGGTGTTTTGTTAAAGGTTCTGCAAGATAGATATAAATTTCGTTAGCCCAGTAAAAAAGGCAGAGAAAAATTACCAGAATAGCCAGCACCATGCGAACCACACGATCACGCAGTTCGACCAGATGGGACATCAAACTGCCGCTTTTATCTTCTGCAGTAGTATCTGATTCGCTCATTCTTCTAATGCTTTTCTGGTTTTAGCGGGAGATTTCCTGGTAGTTTTCGATCTGGACGTCGATGCTGACTTTTTGACTGTAGTGGTTTTTTTAACCGTTTTCGGTTTTGCTTTTGCCCGGGCCTTTTTTACCACTTTTGGTTTAGTCGCTTTTTTCTCTGCAGCTTCTAACTTCGGATCGGTTTCGGTTGCTTTATCACCACCGCCCGGCCCTTTGATACTATCGGTCCAGCTACTGCCCTCTTCGGCAGATTTTTTCTGGAATTCCTCTGCAGCCCGGTCAATTTCTGCTTCCATTTCACTGACACCGGAATCGACCTCCTTACCGACTTCACTGACAACTTCCTTCAGAGATTGAATCTCATCCTGTTGTTTACTGAGTATTTCTCGCAATTCGTCCGCTCGAAGCTCACTCTCAACATCGGCCTTAACATTGGTCATAAATCGACGCAATTTTCCAAGATATTTACCCGCCGTACGGGCAACCCCAGGCAATCGCTCGGGGCCGATAACAACCAGCGCGACGATGCCGATAATCATCAACTCGGTAAAACCCATATCAAACATCAGATTTTCCTTACCGCAATGATCCGATTATTCCGCCTTACTCTGTGGATACAAAATCAGGAAACCTTATCTTTTTCTTCGGTCGCCTTGCCTTCGATCACATTCCCGTCCGAAGCGGTATCGTTGTTTTCTACAGCGCTCTCCTCTTCCTTGATCGATTTCTTGAAATTCTTGATCGCGCCACCCAGGTCGCCACCAACATTTCTCAGCTTTTTCGTCCCAAACAGCAGGATAACAATCCCGAGAATTAATAATAAAGACCAGATACTAATTCCACCAACACCCATGATTCACCTCATATTTACTTTTATCGCGAAGCCTTCTCATCGATACCCGATAAACCGAAACGTCGTTCCAGTTCATCGAGTACCTGCTGCGCGGTTAAATTCTGTTGTGCCAGCAAGACCAGACAATGAAACCATAGATCAGCGGTCTCATAAACAATTTGTTGTTTGTCACCCGATTTTGCAGCGATGATTGTTTCTGCAGATTCTTCACCGATTTTCTTCAGTATGGCATCGAGACCCTTGTCGTATAAACTCGCGACATAGGAAGAGCCGGGTTCGGCTTCCTTCCTCGATTCCAGAACTGCCATCAGGCGGGCGAGTATATCACCACTCATTGATAAATCTCTTGTGGATTTTTAATTATTTCTTCGTCGATATGCCATTTCCCGCCATTTAATACACGAAAAAAGCATCTACGACGCCCCGTGTGACAGGCTATGCCACCAATCTGTTCAACCTGTAGCAGGATAACATCAGCATCACAATCGATTCTGACCTCGCTTAATTCCTGAACATGGCCAGATTCTTCACCTTTAAACCAGAGTTTTTGACGTGATCGCGACCAGTAAACAGCACGATTATGTTCCCGGGTCAAGGCCAGCGCTTCACGGTTCATCCAGGCCATCATCAGTATTTCACCAGTTATTGCATCCTGAGCGATTGCGGGCACCAGACCGTCACCATTCCATTTGATTTCATCAAGCCAGTCCATATCAATCCCTGACCTCTATTCCGCAGGATTTCATGAATGCCTTAGCTTCACTGATGCGATACTCACCAAAGTGGAAAATACTCGCTGCGAGAACTGCGTCTGCCTTACCCTGTAAGACACCATCAGCAAGATGCTGTAAATTACCAACGCCACCTGAGGCAATTACCGGGACACGCACGGCTTCGGATACCTTTGCGGTTAAATCATTGTCAAAGCCGATTTTTGTACCATCTCGGTCCATACTGGTGAGCAGAATTTCTCCCGCGCCGTAGGCATCCATTTTCCTTACCCAATCGATAACATCGATTCCGGTTGGCTTACGACCACCGTGGGTGAATATCTCCCAACACTCAGCCTCTCCCTGCTTACTTACTTTTTTTGCATCAACTGCTACGACAATGCATTGAGACCCAAACCTGTCTGCAGCCTGCCTGACAAATTCCGGGTTAAAAACCGCCGCCGTATTAATACTCACCTTATCAGCACCGGCATTAAGCATTCGACGAATGTCCTCGGTTTCCCGGATACCACCGCCAACTGTTAGCGGAATAAACACTTCACTGGCAACTGCTTCAACTACATGTACCATCGTGTCGCGATCATCAGAGCTTGCCGTAATATCGAGAAATGTAATTTCATCAGCACCTTCGACATTGTATCGACGTGCAATTTCTACCGGGTCACCGGCATCACGAATGTCAACAAACTGGACGCCTTTGACAACACGACCATTGTCTACATCAAGACAGGGGATAATCCTTTTTGCGAGAGACATAAACTAATGCTGATCGATGTAGGCCTGCGCCTCTTTCAGATCAATAGTACGCTCGTATAGCGCACGACCAATAATGGCACCTTCTATGCCTGAAGCCTTAACAGCATTTAGTTTTTTAATGTCTCCAATGTCGGTAACGCCGCCAGAAGCTATTACCGGAATATCGACTGAATCTGCCAGATTTTTTGTTGCTTCAACATTAACGCCCTGCATCATCCCGTCGCGGCTGATATCAGTATAAACAATCGCGGCCACGCCCTGGTCTTCAAAACGTTGCGCCAGATGCTCGGCACTTTGATCAGAGTCTTCGGTCCAGCCCTGAATTGCAACCATACCGTCTTTGGCATCAATGCCGACAATCACATTGCCGGGAAACTCCGAACACAGCTCGGTGACAAATTCAGGTTTCTTTACCGCCTGAGTTCCAATAATGACATAGTTGACTCCTGCTGCAAGATAGGCTTCAGCGGTTTCGACGGTACGAATTCCGCCTCCGATTTGAATGGGTAAATTGGGAAAACTTGACGTAATATCTTCGATCACATCGGCATTCACTGGTTTTCCCTCAAATGCACCATCGAGATCGACCAGATGAAGCCGTTGGCAACCCTGCCGAACCCATTTGGTTGCCATTGCCACAGGATCATCGGAGAACACCGTACTATCGTCCATACAACCCTGTCGGAGTCGCACGCACTGCCCCTGTTTCAAGTCAATTGCTGGTATCAGAATCATGCCTGACCATCCCAATTTACAAAATTAGATAAAAGCTGCAGACCCGTTCCAGCGCTTTTTTCCGGGTGACATTGCAACGCGAACACATTGTCCCGGGCAATAGCAGCACTAAATTCAAAACCATATTCACACCGACCCACCGTGAGGCTGTCATCATCACTATGCAGATAATAACTGTGAACAAAATAAAACCGACTATTATCTGCAATACCCTGCCACAGCGGATGTTTTCTGCTCTGAATAACCTGATTCCAGCCCATATGTGGAACTTTGAGTCGATTATTGTCTTTATCTCGATGCTTGTCACCAAAATAACGTGCTTCACCCGGGAAAAAGGACAGACAATCAGTGCCGTTATTTTCTTCGCTGCGTCCTATCAAGACCTGCATTCCCATGCAAATACCGAGAAAAGGCCGGTTTCGGGCGGCTTCGATAATAGTGTTTCGCAATCCGATTTCATCGATCGCCCGCATGCAGTCACCAGCAGCGCCCTGCCCGGGAAAAACAACTCGTTCAGCTTTGTTGACAGCCTCCGGTTCTGAGGTTACAACAATCTGGTGGCGTTTATCGGTGACAACTTCGAGTGCATTAACAACCGACCTCAGATTACCCATTCCATAGTCAATAACTGCAATCTTTTGCATCAACTACAGCGAGCCTTTGGTTGAGGGAATTACTCCAGACATGCGCTCATCGCGAGACACAGCTACCCTTACAGCGCGGCCGAAAGCTTTAAACACAGTTTCCGCTATATGATGGACATTGCTACCCTGTAAATTATCGATGTGTAGTGTTGCCGGTGCATGATTGACAAATCCCTGAAAAAACTCATGAATTAAATCAACATCAAAATTGCCAACGCGATCACGAGGAAATACGACGCGGTATTCAATGCCCGGACGCCCAGAGAAATCAATCACCACTCGCGATAATGCTTCGTCCAGCGGTACATAGGCATGACCGTATCGCATAATGCCCTCTTTATCGCCAAGGGCCTGTCGAAAGGCCTGCCCGAGCGTAATACCGATATCTTCGACCGTATGGTGATCATCAATATGCGTGTCACCTTTAGCAGTGATTTCCATATCAATGAGGCCATGTCGTGAAACCTGTTCAAGCATATGTTCGAGAAAAGGAATTCCTGTGTCGTAACTGAATTGCCCGCTCCCATCAAGGTTTATAGATACGCTTATCTGCGTTTCCAGCGTATCTCGACTAACAGTTGCTCGACGATTTGACATGAATTTATAATTACTGGCAAGGCCTCAGAAGGATGCTGATAATAATCGACATCGATACTAAATTCGACCTTTAAGTTCAATATTAATCAAAGGTTTGCTGTAGCCACTCCCCAACTGTTCCGACCAACTCATCACCACGATCCGCAAAGTAATGATCAGCTTCCTCTATTATCACCTGTTTCGATGCAGGATTAGCTGCCTGAACAATTCTCGACCATCGTCCGGGCGCGAGTCTATGTACCGCCGGATAATCATCCGCACCGTAAATATCAAGAACAGGTATTGTCAATTTATCAAGTGGGAAAGGTCTGGCCATCGGTTGTTTGTAGTCTGTTGCACCCATTCCGATTCCGACAAAAGCATCAATTTCGTCATCGCCATGTTGATTTAAATAGTGCATTGACATATGCACACTACAACTATGTGCAATCAAAACTA
>JAAEOZ010000266.1 GCA_024222685.1 Gammaproteobacteria bacterium
TGCATTGATTGTGTTTCGGAAATTTGCATTGTTAAAACTAGACTCTCTCAAAAATTGTAGTGAATACCTGAACTACAGTATTGATTGCGATTGTGATACACGGGCGCCTATAGTCATGATATCTTCGGCAGTAAATGTAAGTCGCGGTTTAATATCAACACCTGCTTTGTATAAACCTTTTGCTGTCCAGGTATTACAGGTATTAAACAAATGGTAAAGACCCCTGGCCTTGTAAAACTGACTGTCTCCACATCGCCCATAAGACTGCATACTTAACCTGGCATGTTGATTTCTATCAAAACTACCTGAAATAAACTGAATTAATGCACTGAATCCGCTGTCTTCAAACAGCAGTTTTACAATCGGCTCAGCGCTGTAAAACCTTTGCGGATGATCTGTGACTGCCACCACCTGTAAGGTCGATCGAGACGGAATCAATATCGCCAGCAATTTGGCAGCAAGTGAACAGGATTCACTTTGATAGTAACGATGATCACCCCAGCCAAACTCGAGGTACGACACATCACCAAAGCGCTGCCTGAGCTGTGGTATCTGTTCACAGATTTCTTTCGCGGGCACTACAAAGCCGGTATGCCAGTCGCGCGCGACCAGGTGAACTGTACGCATTATATTCTGGTCTTAATTGAAATTTGGTT
This sequence comes from Gammaproteobacteria bacterium, assembly GCA_024222685.1. Classification (GTDB taxonomy): domain Bacteria; phylum Pseudomonadota; class Gammaproteobacteria. Next base: position 657 of record JAAEOZ010000266.1, read on the forward strand.
TTCGCTTTTGCAAAAAAGCCTGTATGCCTTCCAGTCCATCGGCAGACCCAAGACATTTAGATATACCATCAGCTTCTTCATCCATCTGAGACTCCAGGTCATTATTCCATGTTCTGAGAAATAATTTCTTCAGGGTGGCGTGAGACCGGGCTGAGCCATCAGCTAATCTGGCCGCCATCTCAGCTGCCTCATCTGCCAAATCCTCGTCGCCAACCACTCGATTTATCAATCCCCAGTCACGAGCTTGATGTGCTGATAAAACATTGTTAGTAAACGCCATTTCCTGCGCCCTTCTTAAGCCGATGAGGCGTGGTAGAAAATACGATGAACTGCCATCAGGTGACAGTCCGGCACGCGTATAAGCCATGGTAAAACTGGCCGATTCTGCTGCTATCACCATATCACCGGTAATCGACAGACTGAATCCACCACCAGCTGCAACTCCATTCACCGCAACAATCAATGGCGCATCCATACGACAGAATATTGAAATCGATTTATGTAAATTATCCGCCAGCGCTTTGACCCTGTCCATACGGTCTTCACCGTAACTGGACATTTCACGAAGATCGCCGCCAGCACAGAAAAACTTACCCCTGGCGGAAAGTACTACCGCCCTCACCGGGGCTTCATCGCGGCAATGTTCGGCAACCTTTACCAACTCTTCGCTCATTTGAAAATTAATGCCATTAGCGACATCGGGTCGGTTCAGGGTAACAAAAGCAACCTTGTCCTTTCGTTCGAAAATCAGAGTTTCATACTGAAGCATGGCTATTCTGTCTAACAGGAAAAACGCGGCTAAGAATAGGCAATCACCGCTTGAGAAGCAAACCTATTTCGCTTATCTCAGGCTTACTAAAGCGCGTTATCACTTATAAAGGATATTTCAAACAGTTGCCTTTGAAAGAAACTCAATCGCCTTATCCGCGTTGATACTGAAATCATTATATACGACCTGGCGTTCGGGACTTATCAGAATCATCCATGGTGTGCCACCGGTACGATAAGCTATCATCGTGTTCGAGCGACCGTCACCCGGGTCGTGGCCCATCGGCATTTTCAAATCGTATTGCAACTGGATTTTCCTGACCTTGTCTTCGGTATTGATGAAACTGCCTTCAAATACAGTTTGAATACCGGCGAAAACAATATTGGGGTTGCCCACTAACGCATCAGATATTTTCTTAACGGCCGGGAAGCCATGCGAGTGACAACCGGGACACCAGCTCTGAAAACACTTTAAAAACACCCACTTGCCCCGGTGCGCGGCGAGACTGAAGCTGGTTGGTTTACCGTCTTCGTCTATCCAGTAATCAACTTCCAGTTCGGGAGCGAAAGAGCCTTTTATGCCGTAACCATTAGATGCGGCCTGCAACAGGGTTGATCCTGGCATGGACAGTGCTCCGAGAGTGTAAAGGCCCGATTTAATTAAACTACGCCTGCTAAACATTTGCTAATCCTCAAGTATCATTTATGTATTCCTAGCCAGCTTTTCAGCAATCGACAACACCAAAATTTCCGGCAATAGATAAGACTGCAGCGGCTGTGCTGATAATTGCCTTAAATATATGGTTTTTGCAATTTGACCCAGGCGTTCACCTGAGATATCCCCAACCAGTGAATAATGCAGCCCATCATTTTCCCACTCCATATAACCATAACCACGCAGCATTACCTGATCACTCAACCCTTCGCCAGTTAACGATTTGGATTTCAGAATGTACAGCGACACCCAGGTGCCATCAATCTGATACATATAAGACGCGACTCGCTGATCGAGCATATTACAGAGTCGACCACCGGCAAGCTGTAAACCCACCGGTTGAATCGGCATGGGCGCACGAAATTCCACTTTGTCAGCAAACCATTGACGGATAGCCGTCGCCTGCGAATTGCTGTAATCCAGTTGTCGCTGACTGACA
>JAAEOZ010000267.1 GCA_024222685.1 Gammaproteobacteria bacterium
GCTATCGAAATCGGGATCGTTATCGGGTGTCATTTCATTTCGATTACGATTGCGATCCCGATTTCGATTTCGATGGCGCGTCGCAGAAAAGTGTAAACTACTTTCGAGGGACAATGAAGGATGCCTATATTTGGCTGCATAACTATTAGGTAAGCTAAGTAAACAGCGGTAGAATTAGCCCCTGTGCTAATTCAATCAGATCTCGGTAAGCAAAAACAGCTTTTCACATGCAGAATATCAGAACTTTCGATAATTTCCAGCCGAGCATTGCAAGCAATGCGTACATAGATGAAGCCGCAATAGTTATCGGAGATGTAACAATAGGGGCTCAATCAAGTATCTGGCCGGGCGTCATTGTCAGAGGCGATATTCACCGTATCAGTATTGGCGAGGAAACAAATATCCAGGACGGCAGCATACTACATGTGACCCACGACAGTAAGTTCCTGCCCGGTGGCGCCGAACTGATTATCGGCAACGGGGTCACAGTAGGCCACAGGGTCATTCTTCATGGCTGCACCATACAAGATGCTGCCCTCATCGGTATGGGCGCCATTATCATGGACCAGGCACGGGTCCGCTCCCATGTGGTGGTGGGTGCCGGCTCTGTTGTACCCGGACATAAGGATCTAGAGTCCGGTTATCTGTATTTCGGTGCACCGGCTAGACGAGTCCGCAAACTGACTCAACAGGAACTGGACTATTTCGATTATTCCGCCCGACATTATGTGAAACTGACCAAAAGACACCATAAGAATTCTGAATAGTCAAATGACTACATCACAAATGCATCCCGGCGTAAACTACAGACATCAACACCATGAAGGCGTCATGGTGATATAACTAATTGATTATACGGCGAATTCAGTAATCAGGAAATAGTTGAGCACTCAGGTTCTGAATCATGAGAATTTGCATTATGTTATTTAATTGATTAATCATCTCGTGATTTGACAGTTTTTTGATTAATATTCTACGAAAGCAATATTATGCGGTTGTGATGTAAAACTATTGGGTGATTTCAGGTTAATGCAGAAGATGTCTGAAACTAATGAAAAAATTCTCTTTGCTATCTCTGATATCAGTGTATTTCGTGCTTTTCACTATCCCGGCACATGCGGAAGATCCTATTTATACAGATTTTTTCAACAACAAGGCTATCGGCGGCTATAACGCTGTTGCCTATTTCAATGCAGGTAAACCAATCAAGGGAGATAAAAGGTATCAGCTTGAATACAATGGCACTGACTGGTATTTCTCGAACAAAGTCTCGAACAAAGATAATCAGCTGACTTTCAACAAGCGCCCGGAAAAATAGGCACCTCAATATGGCGGCTATTGTTGCTGGGCTGTAGGCCATGGTATTACCGCCTGCGGAGACCCGCTTTAGTGGACGGTTTACCAGGATAGACTGTACTTGAATATTGACCCTGAGATCAAAAATCAGTGGTTACAAAACGAGGATCACTGGATCACGAAAGGTAATAAGAACCGGCTCGTTGTACTCGACAAATAAATCATGGAAAAACACGTCATCGGGCCTACCTGGGTGGTAACCGTTCACTCCCCCCCCTCTTTCCAAGTGTGTTCTGAGGGTAGGAAGGAGGGTGAGCCTTCCGAAAACGTTCATAGCAGGGATGCTATGAC
>JAAEOZ010000268.1 GCA_024222685.1 Gammaproteobacteria bacterium
CTGCCGATACTAAAGAACAGGGAAGACGAAGAGGATGTAGAGCCCGATGACGATGACGATGACAATGACACGGATACTCAGGCCAACCAGCACGCCAGGCGCGTGGACAGCATGTTTTCGGGTAAGCAAGACGGGCAGCCACGCAGCGGATTTGTAGATGAGTAAACTGCGAAAATCCTTAGGGTTGATGTTTCTGCGATGTACATCGCGATTGCGCTGGCGCTGCTGACCGCCTGCGTACTGCTGAGCGCGGATATGTTCGGATTGCCTGGTGGCAGAAATTTGGTAGGATTGACCGACTGGAAGGAGCACCAAAAGTAGGCGCTTTAGGCGATATTGGGCTTGTCGGCGAAAATCAGTCAGATTTCGGATGCTCCAGAGCTGGGCGGCGTTTTGAATCTCTTTCTTTATTTGGTGGAATAGGGAATATAGGGTGTTAATATTTCTTATACTTCATTGTATTAATCGCTAAAGATATTTTTACTCGTGCCGAATAAGAATCCTAGAGCTTAGATTCCCTCGAAATTGAAGCTTAACAGGAAATAACAATCTGGAAGGGTCGTGATGCCGATAATTGCGAGTTCTATTTATCGTACCTGCGACTCGCGGGAAAAAATATGAGCATCAAAATCAATATGAGCATCAAAATCAAATTATATATCGGACTGGGTACGGTAATGGGTATTTTCCTGCTCGTTTCGCTGAATACCTACTACCGTATAAATCAGACTGTAGAGATTCAGGACCGGCTGTTGCATTTGCGCCATCCAACAGTTATCGCCGGTATTCAGCTACAAAATGGTGTCAACCAATCCCTGGCGGGATTACGGGGATATATGATTCTGGGATCCAATCCTGACAAGGCATCGTTATTCAAAGCGGAAAGAGCAAGCAGTTGGGAACAAATTGATATTGCTTTAGCCCGATTCAGGGATTTGTCCACGGACTGGACA
>JAAEOZ010000269.1 GCA_024222685.1 Gammaproteobacteria bacterium
CTCGGGGGCCAGATGTCTAATGTTGCCGCGACTATGATCGACGGCCCCATCACGAGCAGCGGTACCACGCTGGTGCACTGCTGGGATGCGGAATTCGCTCCCATCCCGGATACGCTTTAACTCCCGACTCCCTGAAGGAAAACACCGGGGAATTAGAATATGAGAAATAAGGGGCCCTTCCACAATGGCAATAAATAAAGGTGACACGTAACTTAATTACTCACACCCACCTGCCACCCTACCCCTCCCTTGAAAATCTCTCCGCTCCAGTGCGTAAAACCCCAATCTGGCTAACCAGATACTCGTCTCGAACCTATCACCAAACCTTCGCATGAATGTGGCTTAACTTCTCAGGCGACTGCAGGCGATAGAAATGGCGTAGTTCAGATATCGCAAGTTGGTTATTGTCGGTCAATTGCTGTTGCAGTTGTGATATCACTAATGCCGCCTGTTTTTTGCGTCTGAGATTGGTACCACGCCCTGTTTACGCAATAGTTTTTCGCAGCGGCGGCTGCCAGTTTTTTGCCACACTTCGTAGGTACGCAGCAGATCGACGTCGGAATCTCTGCGCCGACTATCGCGAACTTCGTTGAGTATATCGATGAGGATCAAAAATTTTTCTGACAGCTCTTTATAGATATGAGCAAATGCATTACCACGAAACGTGCCGCGTATCTCTTCGGACAAAGAAGCGTAAGCATTTCCACCCATATTAATGTAGTAGTCAATGTCGACTACATTTCTTACCAGACTGTCGCTGAAAAAACCTGAGACGAACAGCGACACGTCACCGATGCGCTGCAGAGATTGACTGCGCTCCGCAACGCTGCTTGCC
>JAAEOZ010000270.1 GCA_024222685.1 Gammaproteobacteria bacterium
ACTTGGGGGATTTATTACTATGGAGCTGGGAAAACTGGTGCTGATAGCGCTACCGGGGACGTTTGTGGGCGCCTGGTTGGGGCGAAAAACCTACAATCGCCTCGGCGACGATCGCTTTAACCAGGTTGTCCTGGTGCTGCTGCTTTTGTCGGGGATCTCGATTGTTGTAACAACAGTTCTGTAGTCCTGCGTAGCATTCGCTGGTTGACCTGTCTATTCCTCAGGCGCGCCCTTGATGTTGGTAACAAGGCTTACTACCGCCGACGCAACACCCAGCAGAACGATCGCGGCCAATGCTTTAAAAGTGTATTCCAGCCCCTGGTCGACGGAGAAAATTTCGAATATGACGAGACAACCGATCGCTGTGGATACGATGACTGCGACTATGAGGGTTAGAACTAATACGGTCTTCAAAAGTTACTCCTGGACTGCCGTTGGTTAATCTTGCTGGAATAGAGGTAATTTCTCAATACCGGCGGTCGCCAGATCAGCGCTAATATGTCCGAATGCATGCGCGCGAAATGCCGCTTAATAATTCGATTAAGCATCCTGCTCTCGGGATTCATTACCCAGTTTTTCGTCTCGGTAGTTCCAGAAGTCGTCGATCTGCTTTTCGAATTGTCGTTGCGCTTCATACACATCAATCGACTGGCGCTCAATCAGTATTTCTCCATAGGCCCGGTTTATATCAAACCACTCGTTGTTGAGCTTTTGTCCAAGCGACGTTTCATGAAATTTAATCAGCGCGTCTATTTCCTCCGCGGTGAATCTTTTTCTAAATTCCGCTTTATAAAAATTCAGAATTTCATCACCTGAAAGGTAGGCACATAAAGAATTGTAATACTCGGAATAAATGGCAATCAGTAGCGCCCAGTCCGCGTCTCCCGGTATAATTTCGAGCCGCTCGGATTCAAGTTCGAATCGTAGTTCCGCTTCTATCGATTTCGAGGAGCTGTCCAGACATTCCTTGTATTGCGCCTCGACATCGTCCC
>JAAEOZ010000271.1 GCA_024222685.1 Gammaproteobacteria bacterium
ACCAGTTCGAAGAATGGGGCCTGCCGATAATGCGCGATCCCAAATCCGGCTCTTATTTGCGCGAGGGACGTTGGCAGATCATGATCCACGGTGAGTCCTACAAGCCCATCGTGGCAGAAGCTGCGAAGAAGTCGGCCGACAAAGTCTACAACCGGATTTGTGTCACCCATCTGTTGATGGATGATTCCAAAGAAAATCGTGTCGCCGGAGCTGTCGGTTTTAACGTACGTACCGGTGATTATCACGTATTTAAATCCAAAACTGTTATCGTCGGTGCCGGTGGCGCATCCAACATCTTCAGGCCACGCTCGGTCGGTGAGGGTGCGGGTCGTGTCTGGTATGCACCGTGGTCATCGGGCTCAGCCTATGGCCTGATGATTAATGCTGGTGCGAAAATGACGCAGATGGAAAACCGTATCGTGCTGGCTCGATTCAAAGACGGTTACGGTCCGGTTGGCGCCTACTTCCTGCACCTGAAGACTTACACTCAAAACAGTAATGGTGAAGAGTACGAGTCAAACTGGTTTCCTGAACTAACGAAAATGGTGGGTAAGGAATACCTGGATACGGAAGGTCAACATTTATCGCATAAGCCAATTCCGACCTGTCTGCGCAACCATGCGTTCCTCTGCGAAGTAAACGCGGGTCGTGGTCCGATTCACATGGTAACCATGGAAGCCTTCCAGGATCCACATCTTGAAGAGATCGGTTGGCACAACTTTCTGGGTATGACTATTGGTCAGGCCGTACTGTGGGCGGCAACCGATGTTAATCCAAAGTACGAGAACCCGGAACTGACAACCTCTGAGCCATATGTCATGGGTTCGCACGCGACCGGTAGTGGTGCCTGGTGTTCCGGCCCTGAAGACCTTTCTCCCGATGAGTACTTCTGGGGCTACAACCGTATGACCACCGTCGAAGGTTTGTTCGGAGCTGGTGACGCCGTCGGCGGTACACCGCATGCATTCTCTTCTGGTTCGTTTACCGAAGGTCGTCTGGCTGCCAAGGCTGCCTGTAAATACATTGATGATGGCAAGGCCGATGGTATTCGTGTTTCCGAGGAACAGATTGATCGCCGCAAAGAAGAAGTCTTCAAACCAATGGAACATTACAGGATTTTCCGTAATGAAATCACTGCCGGCACAGTCAACCCTAACTACATCAATCCGCGTCAGGGCCTGGATCGCCTGCAGAAGCTGATGGACGAGTACGCTGGTGGTGTAATTGTTAACTACATGACCAACGAAAAGCTTTTACATATCGGTCTGAAAAAACTCAAGCTTCTGGAAGAGGATCTTGAGAAGGTTGCCGCAGAGAATATTCACGAACTGCTTCGTGCATGGGAACTGAAGCATCGTCACCTTGCCTCTGAGTCGGTCGTGCAGCACACGCTGTTCCGTAAGGAAACCCGTTGGCCGGGTTACTACTACCGTGGTGATGCAATGAAACTGGATGATGACAACTGGCACGTGCTGACAGTTTCACGTCGTGATCCAGAGACTGGCGAATACACCATGGAAAAAGCACCTCTTTATCATATTGTTGAAGATAAAGAATAGGTAGTAGTTGTCAGCGCCAGGGGTTAAGTAGTCGACCTTTGTTTTAAAAAAGATCAACACTTGTTTGTTGATCTTTTTTTTCTCTGTTTTAAACGAGCTTGGTATGAACATTATTGATAAAACTGATGAAGAGCTTCAAAAAATCGCCTTTGCTTTTTTTGATGACCTGATCAATTATTCCAACAAGGGCCAGTACGGCAAATTTATTCGCAACTTTTCCTATGACCTGTTACTGGGTTTAAATGAAATAGAAGTCGGTAAACAATTTGCTAAAAGTGAGTTGACCAGAAACCTTTTGCCGAAATACGATTTTCTGGGCTTTATCCGTCGCGGCGAACACGTGACCTGCCTGTTTAGAGTACGCAGTACAAAAAAAGATGGCGAATGGCTGGGACGTATGGTCATCGGTTACGAACGAGGCGAAATTAAAATTTTCGCGGCTGCTATTTTCTAAAGAGTAAGCGCATATGAGTAACGAATCGATTGTAGACGGCAAGTATGTAGAGTTAACTTACGAGGTTATCGACCAGAAGTCCGGCGCGGTATTAACGCAGGTGGAATATCCTCTGGGATATGTGCACGGCACCAACGAGGTACTGGCACCCGCGGTGATGGCGGAACTTGATGACAAAACAGCCGGTGAAGTAATTGAAGTACCGATCGATTGCAACCAGCTTTATGGGCCACGAGACGAATCCCTGGTGATTACCGATCAAATCGAGAACGTCCCCGAAGAATATCGGGAAGTCGGCACGGCCATCCTCATGGAAAACGAACAGGGACAGACTAAAAGTTTCCTGGTTACCCGAGTCGATGCACAGTCGGTAACCATCGATGGCAATAATCCACTATGCGGGCGTGAAGTCATCTTCCGCTTGGAGATATTGCTGGTTCGTGATGCAACAGAAGAAGAAATTGAGTATGGCGGTAAGATAGAAGAAGGCCCCGAGCTCGAAGGCGTCACCCAGGTGCCAATAAATTAGTCAATCCGGTTTAAAGAGCAATCATGTCTGAACAATCCATGCTGGTCGAAGGAGAAGAGTGTCGATTCTGCATATCCAAATCAGGACGGCGCATTATGATCAGGGGGGAGTATGGATTTGCAGCCTGGGATCGGCATCCAGCCAGCAAGGGACATTTCCTCGTTATCCCATACCGACATGTTCCCGATTACTTTGATATTAATGACGAGGAACGTGAGGAATTGTGGAGACTGGTCGCCGACGGCAGGAAAATGGCCGACGAGAAGTATCATCCCGATGCTTACAATATCGGCATCAACGTCGGCAAATGGGCCGGACAGTCAATTCCACATCTGCATATCCATGTTATCCCCCGCTACAGGGGAGACGTGGAAAATCCGAAAGGCGGGGTACGCGGTGTCATTCCAGCCAACAAACTTTATACCTTCAAACCGGATTAATATTTATTTTCTGGCGTGAAACCATCATGACAAACCGTTCTCATTTCGATAGAAATCACCGGCCATGATTAGACCGGACGCCTTAATAGTTATTATCCTGCTTACCATGCTGACGGCTTTAGGGCCGATCACGACAGATTTATATTTACCTTCTCTGCCGAGCATCCAGGCTTATTTCGATACTGATGTACCGACTGTGCAACTGACCCTGTCGGTGTATCTGGTGGTCTTCGCGATATGCCAACTATTCTATGGCCCAATGTCGGATAGATACGGTAGACGCCCAGTTTTGATATTGGGAACATTTATCTATTTTCTGGGAGCGATTGTTTGCCTGATTGCAAGTAGTATTGAGATGTTAATTGCCGGGCGTATGCTTCAGGCATTAGGCGGTTGTGCGGGGATTGTGCTGGCGAGATCCGTGGTTCGCGATGTTTACGGTCAGCAAAAGTCGGCCAAAATGTTATCTTATATGGGAACGGCGATGGCTCTTGCTCCAGGACTGGGGCCGATTATAGGAGGTTACCTGACGGTTGCTTTTGGCTGGCAGGCAAACTTTGGTATTTTGGTTGCATTTGGTGGACTGTGCTTATTGGGTATTATCTTTCTACTTCAGGAAACCAATGTGCATAAGGATCCTGATGCAGTTCATCCTGTCCAGACTTTCAATAATTTCCTGAAGCTACTATCTAATAGAACTTATGCGGGTTATCTGCTGACTGCAGCTTTTAGCTATAGCGGTTTATTTGCGTTTATTTCAGGATCATCTTTTGTGTTTATCAATGTAGTGGGTTTGACCGCTGACCAGTATGGCTATTGCTTTGCTGCGGCTGTTGTTGGATACATGATAGGCACCCAAATTGGTGGTCGAAGTGTTGAAAAATTTGGCATTCCTTCAGTGGTGAAGTGGGGGACAATTGTGAGTGCCATATCAGGCATCGCTATGCTGGCTACAGCCATGGCTTCAATGACTAGCGTAGCAGCTATTCTGATTCCAATGGTTTTTTACATGGCGGGCATGGGCATGACCCTGCCAAACTCGATGGCCGGTGCCATTGGGCCTTTCCCGAAAATGGCGGGAGCGGCATCGTCACTGGCAGGGTTTGCTCAATATGGCATCGCATCTTTTGTAGGCCTTGGTGTAGCCCATAGCTTTGACATGACAGAACTACCCATGGCAACAGGTGTTGCTACGATGGGAGTGGGCGCGATGTTATCTTGCCGGTTGGTAAAACCAGCTAGTTAAAGCCTGCCGCCTCAAACGAGGCTTTGATTAATTTCTGCAAGTGCATCAGCTGGACGTATACCCGGAGTTTCGTGTCTACATGACGGAACACGAGCCGGGTTTTTTGACCATAAAGATATTAACCTATGCGCTGAACTGCTTCCGACGTCGCGCTACTACCAGACCCAGCAGACCAAGACCCATCAATCCTATCATGCCTGGCTCCGGGATGGCATTAACATGAAGACTGCTTATGGTGAAAGAGGCTCCATTGTTATTGTAGTTTGTGTAGTTGCCATATTGGGCATCATAGTACGTGGCATAGTCATAGGAAGTTTCGTAAATATTGCCATAATTATAGTAACTGGTTACATCAATCCAGGACTCGCCGCCGCCGATGATGTCGTTCGTATCGAGCCATTCGCTGTATTCATACATATTGAAATAGTGATAGGCGTAAGCATATTCATAGTAGTTACCACTGGCGCAGTTGTAGCAAGTCTCATAAGAACCATCCTGCAGGAGTAATTGATCGTAGCCGTAATATGAATTATCGATAATGTAATCGTAATCATTTTCAATTGCATGATTGTCGACTGGCTCACTGGATGCAACTGGACCGTTGCTGTACAGGTAGCTGCTGTCCCCATAGGTATCGATTAAATCGTCGGTATCGAACTCGAACCAGCCATTTATGGTTTCACCGGTGGTGTAACCCATGCCATTACCCCAGGTGGAAGATATTACGCCTTCGTAATCGATGTGCACCAGGGCGGCATTTGCTGTCATTGACAAGGCAAATGCACCGACAAGTAACCAGGCTGCAATTTTGCTAGATAACTTCATAATATTATCTCCGTGATATGTAAAAACTAAAAATCATTACTAACGCTCAAAAGTTTTTGCAATTATCGCGCCATAACAAAAGGTTCAATTAAAACAATTAGTTAAATATTCACGGTGGCAAAGTGTATGCCCACTTACATGGCATTGTGACAAACCATTGACAATGAATGGTTAGGTAGCTCATTTTTGAGATG
>JAAEOZ010000272.1 GCA_024222685.1 Gammaproteobacteria bacterium
TAAAGTCTTTTTGTCTCTCTTGTTTCCTTTTCTCTTCCTTTATTTTCAAGTCTTCGGGACTACGCACTTCACTGAAAAAAATCGCAAAGAAAACCGGGTCAGAGAACAATATTCACTAATATAGTCCATAGTCACATCATCAAACAGAATTGTCAGGGAAGACAATGCCAAGAAAAAAGCGTTTCCATTTACTGAGTATGCCGCAGCATATCATTCAGCGGGGTAACAACCGACAGGCCTGTTTTTTTGCCGAAGCCGATTATTCCTATTATCTGGAGGCCTTGCGTATTGCAGCGGATAAGTACGGATGCCGAATCCACGCTTATGTATTGATGACCAACCACGTTCATTTGCTGGCGACACCGGATAAGGAATATGCTCTGTCCTCCATGATGCAGTCGGTTGGCCGAAGATATGTTCGTTACATCAACAAGGAGTACCGGCGCAGCGGAACCCTGTGGGAGGGACGGTTTAAGGCGAGTCTGATACAGAGCGAGCGGTATCTGTTGACTTGTTACCGCTACATTGAGATGAATCCGGTGCGGGCGAATATGGTGAAGCACCCTGCTGAATACAGATGGTCGAGCTATAGGGCAAATGCACAAGGTGCAATTGACATTGTGCGATCAGCGCATGAAGAGTACAGGCGACTAGGCACGACAGCGGTTGAACGCGAGGCGGCATACAGAGCGCTTTTCCGAAATCATCTTGATTCAGGGACGGTTCATGATATTCGTCATGCGCTAAACTGTGAATTAGTGGTGGGATCAAGTCGATTCAAGGACCAGATCGAAGCGATGACAAATCGACCAGTACGCCAAGGGCAGCCGGGCAGGCCGAGAAAAAAGGAGAGTGAATATTAGCAAATATTGTTCTCTAACCCGGTTTTCCTTATAGCTGCAGCTGGTGCCTTGCCCGCTTGAGGATTGCATTCCAGTTACCGTTGTCCCTCAGAAAGACGTCGCCCTGGACCTCAGATGAGTTTATGGTGTCGGCAACGATTTCACCGTCCTTGTCTACGAAGGCAAACGTCTCGACGGTGATTGTGCTCGGGTCAATACCATGCATTCGAAGGTAATTCAGCAACTTGACAACAGCGGTGTCCACCGGCTTGTAATGGCCGCTGCCGTTCGTGATTTTTGTAA
>JAAEOZ010000273.1 GCA_024222685.1 Gammaproteobacteria bacterium
CCACGCTCGGCCAATAGCCCACCAACTTCTTTGCCGAGATCGTACAAAGGCTCAAGGTCTTCGGTATATTGTCCCGCGTAAGGGTTGTTGATTACTGCAGCGACGGTGACTTTTCGGCTAGCTGGTGAAACAGGCCTTTGCATTTCCTTGTGGGTTTCTTCCAGTTGTATAACTATCTTTCTAATATCGAGTAATGACATGTTCTATTTCCTAATTGTTAGCGTAAATATGAATCACCGCAAAGCGGCTACGTCCTTGACAGGGTGAATTCAGGGCAGATCATTTCAACAGTACAGGATTGGGCTGTTATGACTGGTTTTTATGGCATCCATATAGCTAACATATTTTTTATATTCCAAATCAAGTAGACTCGCCCAATCCAATCTTGTCGACCATTGTTTGCCCTGAATTCACCCTGTCAAGGATGATTCAGATTTACTCTGTCGATGACGATTAAACCCTGTTCGGTATTTAATTATGTATTCAGAAACGGAGTCTTCCCAGACAGGATTTTTGAATTCACTATTGAACCATTTATTGATACAAAGACAAGTCAATTATGCTTCGGAGTTTCAGCATGAAAACTGGTTTTATCGGTTTCGGTAATGTCGGCGGTAAACTCGCTGGCAGTTTACTGCGTAATGGCTTCGATCTTACAGTTCGAGATCTTGATCAGGAACCTGAGGCTGTTGGTGTGAAAGTTATTCCGAGAGGCCGTCAATAAGTCAATGTCAGTCTCCCGCCAGCGAGCAATAATCGCCTTTACACTCGGTACCCTGTTTTTCGCCTACGCGTTCATCCAACGCGTTTCCCCCAGTGTCATGACCAGTGAGTTGATGCGTGACTTCTCGGTCGGTGGCGCTGCGCTCGGTTCATTATCAGCGTTTTATTTTTATAGCTACGCGTCGATTCAATTGCCAGTTGGTATGTTGACTGATCACTTCGGACCACGGAAGCTGATGAGCGGCGCCGCGGTGCTTTGTGCGTTAGCATCGATTGGGTTCGGTTTAAGCGATTCGATATTAACCGCTTCCCTCGGCCGCGCGCTTATTGGAGCAACGGTAGCATTTGGTTTTGTCGGCACAATGGCGATTGCCGGTTACTGGTTTAAACCATCACAATACGCCATGCTGGCCGGGTTTCTGCAGGCGGTGGGCATGAGTGGTGCTATATTCGGTCAGGCACCCTTGCGACACCTGGTCGAAGGCATGGGGTGGCGGGGTACTATGTATTTGCTGGCAGTAATAGCTGTTATGCTCGCAGTGCTGGTATTTACACTGGTGCCACAGAGAAGTCGTGAGCAAAAACAGGCAGGTGCCAAATCGAAAATACTTGATGGCCTGAAAGAGATTGCCCATAATTTTCAAACCTGGGTTTGTGCAATTATTGGTTTTGGTATGGCTGCCACAATGCTGGGCTTCGGCGGGCTCTGGGGAGTACCCTGGTTAAGCACGGTTAAAGGCTATTCGACAGTTCAGGCAGCGGGGATTACGTCGATGTTATTTGTAGGATGGGCATGTTTGTCGCCTTTACTGGGCTGGCTCTCAGATCGAATACAAAGGCGTAATTTAATACTACAAACTGGTGCAGTGATTTCCTTGCTGTCATTAATTACAATCATTCACTTTACTCCGCATAGCACGGTGGTACTGATGGCGATGATATTCCTGTGCGGTGCCGGTGGCAGCGCAATGACGGTATGCTTCAGCTCCGTCAAGGAATTGAATTCGCTGAATTACAGTAGCACCTCGCTTGGATTGATGAATATGTGTATTGTCGGTTCGGGGGCAGTTATGCAGCCGTTAATTGGCTGGTTGCTCGATTTGAACTGGGACGACAGTTTAGTCGATGGCGCACGGATTTATTCATCAGATGCCTATGTGACAGCTCTTTCGAGCCTGATTGTAGTGAATACAGCAGCACTGTTGGCGAGTTTCATTCTTCGTGAAACACATTGTCGGCAGATCAGATAAACAGGAGTACGTTTTATGGTTAATCAATATAATAAAATCACCGTCACGCCGATTAGCCCGGTCCTTGGTGCTGAAATCGGAGGTGTGGATATTAATGCCGGGGTTGACGATGAACAGTTAGCTGAAATTAAACAGGCATTTGTCGAGTGGAGTGTTATTTTTATTCGTGATCAGGAAATTACGCCGGATCAGCACATCGAGTTCGCGGAACGTTGGGGGCAAATCAATGTGAACCGTTTTTTTCAGGCGGTTGAGACTCATCCGCAAATTGCCGAAGTACGCAAGGAAGCCGATCAAAAGAAGAATATCGGTTCTATGTGGCATACCGATCATTCCTATGACCAGATTCCGGCGATGGGCTCTATTCTCTATGCACGCGAAGTACCTGATGTCGGTGGGGATACCTTGTTTTCAAGCATGTATGCGGCTTATGACTCGCTGTCGGATGGCCTCAGGCAGATACTCGGAGGATTGCATGCCGAGCATTCCAGTCGGCATGCTTTTGGTGAGGTGGCCTATGTCGATACCGACATGGATGATCTTGGGGGCCGCCTTGGTAATATCGATAAAGCGACGCAGGATGCGATCCATCCGGTGATTATTCGACATCCGCTATCCGCTCGACCGGCTTTATATGTGAATGGCGATTTTACCGTCAAATTCGTAGGCTGGACAAAGCAGGAATCACAGCCATTACTCGATTATCTCTATCAACAGGCGCGACAGAATGAAATTACCTGCCGATTTAGATGGCGCAAGGGCTCTATGGCGATCTGGGATAACCGTGCGACGCATCATTGTGCGTTGAATGACTACCATGGCCAGTTTCGGTTGATGCACCGGATAACTATTGAAGGGGTGGCTCTGGAAGGGATTTAGCTTTATTCGACAATAAATATCTCGCCATTGAGGCAGCCTTCGACGGCTTTGCAATAGGCCAGTCCAACAGCCTCACTGGATACATGCACATGACCTGGAAAGAACCCTTCATAGGTCGCTCTGGAAACTTCAAGTACTTCCGGGCTAACGCAGTTAATACGTATGCCTCGTGGCATATCGACCGCGGCACCGATAACAAAACCGTCTAGCGCCCCGTTTGCAGCTGCCGCACAGGACCCACCAGGAATCGGATCACGGTTTAATACTCCGCTGGTAACCGTAAAAGATCCGCCATCATTAACGTACTCGAAGCCTTGCAGCACCAGATTTACCTGGGGTAATGTTTTATGATTAATTCCTTTTAAAAATTGCTCAGTTGTCATTTCATGCACTGCGCCAAAGTGTCCGTGGCCAATAGAACTAACTACCGCGTCGACCTTTCCTATCTGTTGGTACATGGCTCTTATACTGTCGATATCCTCGATATCAGCTCGCACATCTCCGCTATTTCTACCGACAACTATAACTTCATGTCTACTGCATAAAGCATCAACCGCAGTTTTTCCAACAGCACCGTTTCCGCCTACAATAATAATTTTCATATTTAATCCTCATACACTAAAAAATAGATAAATTGATATAAGCAATACTTATCCAGCTTTAATATTGCTGGAGGTTAACAGGCTACAGAAAACTTATAGCCCGTGGGTTCAGCCAATATCTGGCACGATAGTTTACTCGTATTTTGGCTGAAGCGTTGTTTGATTAGCCTGATAATGATAATACTATTGGTAATGATAAATTATCCGACCCGGCCCCTGTATTTTAAATGCTGTTAGTGTCGATTGCCAGGTCAAATTAGAGGCCATTCGAGATAACGCGGAAGAGTGACCCTATATGATCCAGAGCAGTCGTTGCGGGCATAATCCGAAACCTGTTGAAATCAGGTCTGAACTTCTATCATCCCCGGAATTAACAAAATCATGATAACTGAGAAATGCAATTTGTTAGACTTCCATCATCTAGAAGAATTCCAATTACACTGACCCCATAGATACTTCGAAACTGACCCTATAGATGTTTCAGTTCTCAAAAGAAAGGGTATGTGTAACCTGGCGATTGATTTCTTGAGGCTTTTTCGACTAATGCCAGCTATCTAACTCACTTTTGTTTCGCGCAAAGGAGTGTTAAGGTGGTTGTTAAGTAACTGGGTCCAGGAAAAAAAGTGGAGCCACAACGAATCTATGACCGATATTTTCATTTCTTATCGCCGAGAGGATTCTGCCGATGCGACCGGGCGCATCAGCGATCATCTGTATTCCGAATTCGGGCAGGACAACATATTCAAGGATATAGATACCATTCCGCTCGGTCTTGATTTCCGTGAACTTATCGATAGGGAAGTCGGTCGTTGTGAAGTGTTTCTTGCCATCATCGGCCCGGACTGGCTGGATGCCAGAGATAAAAATGGAGAGACGCGGCTCGAACAGAATGGAGATTTTATTCGAATCGAAGTGGAGTCGGCGCTCAAACGTGGTATTCCGCTCGTTCCGGTACTGATCGGTGGGGCTACCATGCCGACCGAAGAGCAATTACCCAGGGGGCTTAAAAAACTCGCCTTTCGTAACGCCACGCCTGTTCGTGCCGACCAGAGTTTCGAGGGTGATATGAATCGGCTGGTCAGTGGAATCAAGCAACTGAAAACTGTCTCGGTGGAAGATAAACCTGGTAGCCGGCAACAGGATTTTGAACCACAGGAAAAACCGGAGACGATCACCAGGCGGGGTAGATTGTCAGGCATTCTTTTCGCAATTGCCGGTCTGTTGGGAATATTCTGGTTGGTTCAGTACGAGCCAACCGGCAAAAATGAATCCTCTATCGTGCAGCAGCAAGATGTCGCGATTCCGATTGTTGCCACTGAAATTGATACCGAAGATAACAAGGCTGAAGTAAAGAAATTACTGGCTAAGGCGCGCCAGCAAATCGACAGCAGTCGTTTGACCATTCCCCTGGGAGACAATGCTCTGGAAACCATACGGCAGACTCAACAATTGGAGCCGAACAATACCGTAGTCAGTTCCATGCTCGATGAAATTGTCGATCTCTATGTCGAACTCGCCGAGGCCGCGGAAGCCAAAAATAACTTTGAGACTGCGACCGGCTTCCTCGATAAAGCTCGACTGGTCAATACCAACTCAGCCCGGCGTGAAAAGCTTGTGCAAGCTGGGCACAGGGTACAGAAAAAGCGCGCCGACAAAGACAATCTCAACGCCAGGGTATTGTCCGGTGAAATCCGGAAAGCGCTGGCTTTGGCGCGCCGACAAATCGATGAGAATAATTTATCACTGCCAGCAGGCAACAATGCTCTGGAAACTCTGCTGCCGATCCAGAAAGCAGATCCGAGCAACACCGCCGCAAGCGCAATGCTGGATGAAATTCTGGACCGTTTCATCGAAATGGCGGAGAATGCTCAGGACAGTCAGGATTTTGACAAGGCCTCATTTTATATCGAAAAAGCTATGGCTATCGAAACCGACTCAATCAAACTCAAACAGGCATTACAATCGATGGACGGCGCACTGAATTAGCGCTTTGAGATTATTATCAGATACCCAGTCAGGCGCAGGTAGACATTGTCTACCAATCTTATTCTGCAAATTTCATGAATCTATACAAACTTGCCAGTGACTATTCGAAGTTCGGTTGCCATCGAACCGGCAGTACCACGCAATTAGCAACCGAAGCCTGGTTACTGAAGACATTACAAACATTTACTCACAGGCTAGAAAAATTTGAATTCGACTACCAGCACTTTGAAGCCGTTACAGAAGTTCTGGTTGATGGTGGACTGATTCCTTCTATGGCGCTTTATTATGAAGCCGTTGGAGAATTGGTGGACTGCAGGAATTTTGAAATGGGGTCCGTCAATATCAGTTGGGATGAAAGCATGGCATATGCCGCTATTCAGGAAATCCAAAAGCAGGCTGATCAAGGAAAATGTGATGCTTTGCTGGTAGCGACTCGTTGCGCTAATGATTCTCTATATGCCTTTAATGTTTTTCCGGTGTTGAAGGATTTACTGCCTGTCATTCTTGTTCCTGGTTGTGAGTTTGAAAGGTTGTCTGAATCGAATATTTGTTTGAATTATTCGGCGAGTGTCAGTCAGCGTACAGCCAACAATATTATTGCGAGGTTTGGAGAAGGGAGCTCAAAATCCACTGTTGTTATTACCACGCCGATCACAGGCTGGTTTGAATGTGCTGGTGAGCGGGGCACTGGCGTTGCTCTCGCCATTGCGCTGGCAGAGCAGTTGTCGAAAACCTGTACGGTCGAACTGGTACTGGCTTCGGCTCACGAGCTTGGATATCTCGGTGGATTCCAGTTTGCCGACTCGCTGGATAATTCCCCTGCCGCAGTTATTCATCTGGGTTCCTGTTTAGCGACCAGAGATGCCAGAATCGAAGCCTGGTCAAACGTTAATTGTAGTGCCTTTGACAAAATCTTTAGACGACAGGGTATTGTACTCAACAAAGTTTCAAATCCTTCTAGTCAGGCTGACTGGGTTGGTGAAGCCGAGTGCTGGGCGCATTTCAACTGTCCGATGTTGTCGATTGCCGGAGATAATCCTGTATTTCACACCCCTGATGATCGTATTGATAATGTTACAGATGAAAAATTACCTGTTGACATGTTCAGGGTATTAAAAGGGCTGGCAGAAGCTCTGATTAAAACGAAATAATTAGACCCGTGTTAAACAAAATACTCCTCAGTGTGCTCGAAAACGCTACCCGCCAGCTCGTGTTGTTCCACAGTGATAACGTCGAGTAATTTTTCAGTTTGGCGTATTAACTGTTGCAGCCTCTGCTCTTCATTGATTAATAACCACATACGACTTTGACGGCCCGACTTCCCGGCAATGGGTCGCACCATCACGCCTTCAAGATTATAAGAGCGACGCGCGAAAAGCCCGCACACATGCGATAGTACACCGGGATGATTGTTCACGGTGAGCTTTAAAACAGATAGTGATTTTGTCGTCATGCGATTTCTCCGTGAATCATATCGCGATTGGCACCACCCGGTGCCACCATTGGAAAAACCATCTCGGATTCCTTAATCGGTATATTAATAACGCATGGGCCGGGTTCATGCAGAGCAGATTTGAGCAATTCAGATGGATTATCAGTTTCCCCTAAATCGTATCCCTTCAGCCCCATAGATTCGGCAGTTAAGGCGAAATTAACGTCTGGTTGAAATCTAACTGCGGACAGGTTTTTATTGTAGAACAGGGTTTGTTGCTGTCGTACTAATCCGAGATGTCGGTTGTTAAGGAGGATGACTTTTAAATCCAGGTTTTGTTCTGCGGCGGTAGCGAGCTCCTGAATATTCATCATCAGGCTACCATCTCCCGTAAAACAGATAACCTTTCGTTCGGGTTGTGCCAGTGCCATACCGATAGCAGCGGGCAGTCCAAACCCCATGGTTCCCAGGCCGCCAGAACTTGCCCATTGTCGCGGTCGGTTTATGGGATAAGCCTGGGCAACCCACATTTGATGCTGGCCGACATCAGTAGTGATATTCACCGAATCGTCGAGTAAGGAAGCGATGGTTTTAATTGCACCATAAGGACGGAACAAATCATCCTCACCATCGAGTATCAAAGGGAAATTCTGCTTAAGCCGTGTTACTCGTTTTCGCCATTTCGGCCTTGTACCGGCTTCAATCATTTCATTAGCCGCATTTAGCACTTCGCCTACATCTGCACGAATCGACATAACGGGCTGTATGATTTTACCGATTTCACTATGGTCAATATCGATATGAATAATTTCTGCATTCGGGCAGAAGGCGGCTACTCTTCCAGTTGCACGATCATCAAATCTAACACCCAGGCCGATAACCAAATCGCATTCCTCGAGTACCAGGTTGGTAAAAGGTGCACCATGCATTCCCAGCATGCCGAGGGTCAGGGGGTGATTAGAGGGTAATACTCCCAGCCCCATGAATGTCTGTACTACCGGAATGTCGAGTTGCTCGGCAAACCGACGCAATATGTCCGATGCATTGGCATAAATGATTCCACCACCGACCATCAGAACTGGCCGTTTCGCCGCCCAGATCTTACAAAGCATGGGTTCAATTAACTGACTGTCGAAAGGCGGATTAGCTTCACGCCGGCCGGGTTGTGGCAGGGAATCGATATCAAGGAGTTGATTCTGCACATCCCTGGGGATATCGATAGAAACAGGTCCAGGGCGACCCGACAATGCAATTTGAAAAGCCAGTGGTATGACCTCCAGCAGTTCTTCGGCAGAACGCACTATCCAGTTGTGTTTGGTGATTGGTAGCATCAATCCAAAGGTGTCGATTTCCTGAAAGGCATCTGTACCGATCATGGCCTGAGGTACCTGGCCGGTGATTGCAATCAGTGGAATTGAATCCAGTCTGGCGTCGGCTACTGCGGTAACCAAATTGCTTGCCCCCGGTCCCGAGCTGGCAAAACAAACCTGTGCTTTGCCGCTTGCGCGAGCCATTCCCTGAGCAATGAATCCAGCCCCCTGTTCGTGTCGTGCAAGTACATGTTTGATAGAGGATTTAGTGAGTGCATCGTACATTGGTAAATTGGCGCCGCCTGGAATTCCACTAATGTGGGTAACACCCTGGCGTTCGAGCAGTCCAATTAAAAGTTGAGATCCTGTTAATCTGCTTTTTATTTTGATGGCTGTATCAGTCATGATTCCTGTCTCTAGTGATAATTTAGGGCAAAAAAAAACCCTTCGACTTGCGCCGAAGGGTTTTTAGAAGATTGTGTCTAATAAACCGCTACGGCATAGATTCTCTAACCACTACCACAGACACCACTGCATTCACTGCTATTGGCAGTAGCAATGCGGTTGTCTGGTGAATCGCTTGAATCGATGAAATCATGTTGTTATGCGGTTTTGCAAAAATAGCTCAAGCAAGAAAAGTTACTACGCTGATTTCTTCGGGTCAAGATTTATTTATACCGGCAGGCGTAGTAACACAGTTTTGTGGTAAATCCGTCTCTATCTTGTATAGTCTGATAAGAAAACCTGTTTTTTCCTATTACTAGAGGGCCTTATGGAAATATCAACAATCGTGGTACTCGTTATCATTGGTGTCATCATCATTTATATTATTTCGATTTATAATCAGCTGGTGGCGTTGTGCAACCGATACAAAAATGCGTTTTCACAGATCGAGGTGCAACTCAAACGTCGATACGACCTGATCCCGAACCTGGTAGAAACTGCAAAGGGTTATATGCAGCACGAACGCGAAACGCTCGATGCGGTCATTCAGGCGCGTAATTCGGCTTCCGATAATTTATCCGCAGCACAGCAGAAACCAGGCGATAGCGCAACCATGCAGGGCCTGGGCAAGGCCGAAGGTAATCTCGCGGGCGCGATGGGGCGTTTTAACCTGCTGGTAGAAGCCTACCCGGATTTAAAAGCCAATCAGAACATGATGCAGCTCACCGAAGAGTTAACCAGCACGGAAAACAAGGTAGCATTTGCCAGGCAGGCGTTTAACGACCAGGTCATGCAATACAATATTTACAAACAATCTTTTCCGCAGACAGTTTTCGCTGGTATGTTTGGCCACGCTGCTGATGCCAGTTTGCTCGAATTCGAAGATAGCGCGGAAATCCAGGCCGCCCCGAAAATCTCCTTTTAACAGGGTAGTTGCAGTCAATTGAATTTTTTTGAAGCTCAGGATAAGGCTCGCAGGAATACTACGCGGTTAATCATACTTTTTGTGCTGGCGGTATCAGGCCTGATACTACTGACTAATGTGTTGCTGCTGGGTGTAATGATTTATGTCAAAACGGGTCAGTTCCTGTTTTCCCTTGATGCATTGCAGGAGTATTACTCCTGGCGTGAATTTGTCGGCGTGTCACTAGCTGTCTGTCTACTGATATCCGGTGGCAGCCTGTACAAAACTATGTCTTTATCAGGCGGCGGAGCCACAGTTGCAGAAATGCTGGGTGGGCGGCTGATTTCGCAGGCGACCAGCGATCTTCAACAAAGGCAGCTGCTCAATGTTGTCGAGGAAATGGCGATTGCTGCCGGTATGCCGGTGCCCAAGGTTTATCTGCTGGAGGATACCTCGATCAACGCTTTTGCGGCGGGTCGTACTCCGGCGAACGCGGTAATCGGGGTTACCCGCGGTACGCTGGGACGATTGAGCCGCGAAGAATTACAGGGAGTAATTGCGCATGAATTCAGCCATATTGCAAACGGTGACATGCGGCTGAATATCCGGCTGATTGGCGTACTGCACGGAATATTACTAATCGGCATGATAGGTTATTTCATTTTACGGTCACTACGCTTTGGCAGGCGTTCCAGGAGTAGCAATAGCAAGGGTGGAAGTGGCATTCTGGCAATTGCTGCAGTTGGATTCGGCTTAATGGTGATTGGATATGCCGGATCGTTTTTCGGTCAGTGGATAAAGGCAATTGTCAGTCGTCAGCGGGAGTATCTGGCCGATTCATCTGCGGTACAATTTACCCGAAACAAGGATGGGATTGCCGGCGCGTTAAAAAAAATAGGGGGTGGCTCAGGGGTAAGTTCCTATCTGGAATCAGCTTCGGCACCTGAATATAGCCATGCCTATTTTGCGGATGGCGTGAGCAGTTTCTGGCACTCACTACTGGCGACCCATCCGCCGCTGGAAAAACGCATCAGGGCTATTGAGCCTCGTTGGGATGGGCAGTTTCTGTCATCTGAAATCAGCCAGACTATTTCACCCGAGTCGAGTAAACCTCAATCGTCAGGCGAGGCTAATATTGGAGTAGCTGCTGCAATACTCAGCTCGGCGGAACAGGCAATTAGCCAGGTCGGTATTTTAAATGAAGAAAATATCGAATATGTCCATCAGTTGATCGTGGCGATGCCGAGTTTTCTGAGAAGCGTTGCACAGGATGCCTATAGTTCACGAGCTTTAATCTATGCGATGTTGATTAACCTGCAAAAGGACGAAGATGCGGCTTTGAGTGTTTTGCTGGATAAAACCGAACCCGATATTCAGGCACTAACCGTGAAGCTGGTTAATGAGGTCAGACAACTGGATGATAAGTTCAAGCTTCCTCTACTCGAACTGGCGGTAAATGCCCTGCGGGAAATGTCGCCTAATCAATTTGTACATTTCAAGACGAAAGTAGATGCATTGATTCGCTCAGACAGGACAGTCAACCTGAGCGAGTGGATTATCCAGCGATTCCTGATTCAGCAACTGGACGAGCATTTCGGTTTCAGAAAACCAAAGCGCGCAAAATATGCCAGCCTCGAACCACTCAGGAATGAAGTGACTACGCTATTGTCGCTGATTGCATTTGTTGAGCATAAAGATGATGAGAATGCCAGCAAAGCTTTTGACTCCGGTGTTGAACACAGCGGATTAGGTGGTCTTCAGATGCTTTCTCGAAAAGCCTTTGAACTCGAATCATTGAATCGTTCTCTGGATGAGCTGATGCGGCTCAGACCGCTTCAAAAACCTCGCCTGTTGAAAGCCTGCGTCGCGCTCATTTTGGAAGATGGGCAAACAACTACAAAAGGAATCGAACTGGTGAGAACCATATCAAGTTGTCTGGATTGCCCGATGCCACCTTTTCGTGTCGACGGAGATAAACTGGGGTCTTAGCACCGTAGGGCGGAAGAGCGCAGCGTAATCCGCCGAATGAATGAACAGATTAAAGGAATAGTCAAATGCCAAATTATCGAAGAAACCGAATA
>JAAEOZ010000274.1 GCA_024222685.1 Gammaproteobacteria bacterium
AATCTGTGTGCGGTCATCCAGATAAGTCTCGAAGGGACCTAGTCCGTATACATTAGCGATCAGAGCATTAAAGTCATTGCGAGGTTGATCGGTATAAACAATACTGACCGGAAGATCAGGTGATCGTTTGTGAACAGCTTCTATGCTTTTAGTTATCATTCCAAGCGAAGTCCCTGCATCGGCACAACCCATGTCCGACAGAGTAAATCCATTTTGTAGCGTACTGTCGGGCAACTCATTAATAGCCTTAATTACCATTGGCGTCGCAGCATCGATGACATGTTTAGCGCCGATAGTGGCCAGCGAATACAGGCCACCACCACTCATAGTAATACCTTCAGATTGCGCCTTCGAAACAGCCATTATTCCCCCTTATGTTGACTGGTTGTAAACTACTACTTATTGATAAACGATAATACAAGCCTGGCCATATTTTCGGAACCACAACCGTCGCCCAGATTTGATTTCACTTCACAAAGCCCCTGTTTAAGCTCAGTTGCATATTGCTTCTGGTCTAATATTTTCAAAATCTCTTTACTGATATTGTTTACCGTAGCTCTATCCTGCACAAACTCCTGAACGATTTGGCGCCCTGCGACGATATTTACGAGGCCTATGTAGGGAATATTGATTAAGCGGCTCATAATTTGATACGAAAGCCACGACACTTTATAAATAATACACATAGGGATTTTGAGTAGTGCTATCTCCAGTGTAACAGTTCCAGAGCAGGAAATTATTGCATCGCAACAGGAAATGACATCATAGATATCATCACGAGTAAGCAATATATCGATACCGGAGTTAAGGCATTCATCTTTAATCGTATCGAAATCCAGTGAGTTGGCTACTGGCATTACAAATCTTAAATCAGGTTTTTGTTTTTTTAGTTCAATAGCCGTTTCAAATAGCAAAGGTAGCAGGTTTCTTATCTCATTGTTGCGACTACCTGGAAATAATCCAACCAGCTGGATTCCTGTTTCAATACCTAACCTGGAGTGTATTTCATCAGGGCCAGCCGTAGTGATTACCTTGCCAACAAGAGGATTACCGACAAAACTGACTGGTATATTGGCGCGTCGATAATATTCGGCTTCAAATTTGAATATCACCGCCATGTGATCGATTAGGCGCCCAATTTTATGAATTCGTTTCGGTCGCCAGGCCCATACCTGAGGGCTGATATAGAAAAGAACTCTTATTCCGAGTTCTCGGGCATGTGCTGCCATTTTCAAATTAAACTCTGGATAGTCGACCAGTATCAGCAAGTCCGGCCTGTTTTGCTCCATCGCCTGACGGATAATTGCCATAGCTCGTTTGATTTCGCCCCAGTGCCTGATGACCTCGACAAGGCCAACAACCGCAATATTGGAGGAATCATAATCTAGTTCAACGCCAGCACTTCGCATGGATTGACCACCCATACCGCTAAATCGGATATCTGCCTGCAGGCATTTGAGTTGTTCGATAAATTCCGCGGCATGAGCGTCTCCAGAAGCTTCACCCGCCAAAACCATCACATGAGGATTCGACATCAGGCTGACAAAATTGCCTCACACACAGTTTCAACCTGGGATTCACTCATTTCAGGAAAAACTGGAAAAGACAGACAACGTAAAGAAACTTCTTCTGTAACAGGTAGAGTTGCCTGTTCCGTGCCTGTAAATGCTTTTTGCTGATGCAGGGGTACTGGATAATAAATCGCACAGGATATGTCTTTAGACAGAACACTCTCGCGAACCGCATCACGACCATCGCATAACAACGTATATTGATGAAAAATATGATCGCGATCATCAGGTATTGCAGGCGTTTCAAATCGACTACCTTCGAGTAGCCGGTTATAGGTTTGTGCAACACGTAACCGATTGGAGTTGTATTCGTCTATATACTTTAACTTTATGCGCAGAATTACAGCCTGCAACTCGTCAAGGCGACTGTTAAAGCCAATAACATCGTGATGATACTGCTTGCTACTGCCATGGTTTCTGTAAATGCGTACGGTATCTGCTGCAGCATCACTATTTGTGGTTACCATTCCTCCATCACCATAGCATCCAAGATTTTTACTGGGGAAGAAACTGAAGGTGCCTGCGATCCCGAATGTTCCGGTTTTGCGCCCCTTGTAACTGCTTCCAACTGACTGGGCACAGTCTTCAACGATTGCAAGATTGTACTCCTCAGCAATAGCCACTATCTCATCCATATCGGCAGCTTGACCGAACAGGTGAACAGGAATTATTGCGCGGGTTTTATCGGTGATTGCGGATCTGATCGCATCAGGATCTATATTCAGGCTATCGGGTAGAATATCAACAAATACCGGGGTTGCACCGACATAGCGGACAGCTTCCGCAGTTGCAATAAAAGTAAAGGCGGTGGTGATTACTTCATCGCCTGGTTTGATACCTGCCGCGAGCAAACCAAGGTGCAGCGCATCGGTACCGTTCGCACAACCGAGAGCATGCTTCACATTCAGATATTCAGCGCATTCTTTTTCGAAGGCTTGCACATTCGGACCGAGGATATATCGAGTTTCTCCTAATGCCTGAATAATTGCAGCGTCAATTTCAGTTTTGAGTGTTTCGTACTGACCTTTCAGGTCAACCATAGGAATGGTCATAATGTTCTCTTGATAAGGGATGTGATTTCAATTGCGGTTTCCAGTGCTCGCTTGCCCGCCTCTCCGCTTACAAGTGGCTTTCCTCCAGTCTTTATTGCATTAATAAAGTCGAGTACTTCAAGATTTAATGCATCATTATCTTCAAATGTACGTTCGTGATGTTCTACATTTTTAATGCCAGCATCGTTTTTTGTTTCCCCTTTTCGGTTTATAGCGACAATCCTGTTTTGAAAGTCTGCCGATAGATAAGCATTTTTGTGAAAAATGCGTATTTTTCTCTCGCGTTTCTGACTTATGCGATTAGCAGTAACATTGGCAACACAATTATTCTCAAACTCAATTCGAGCGTTGGCGATGTCGATTGTGTCAGATAAAACTGATAGCCCGCTGGCAGACATCTTCCGAATCGGACTGTCAACAAGATCGAGAATTATATCAATATCATGAATCATCAAATCGAGAATTACGCTAACGTCGGTAGCACGTACGCTAAATGGTGCAAATCTGGTAGACTCGATAAATTCCGGCTGGTCGACTTCTTCCTTAATACCAATCATGACGCTGTTAAATCGTTCGATATGACCAACCTGCAGAACCAGCTGCTTATTGCTGGCTATCTCGATAAGCTCTGCGGCTTCCTCAACAGTTTCAGTTATCGGTTTTTCTATTAAACAGTGAATTCCTGCTTCCAGTATGTCGCGAGCGATTTTATAATGCTGGCTGGTTGGCACGACCAGACTGATGGCATCAACCATCGATAACACATCATGATAATCGGTGAAAGCTATTACACCATGCTTGTCGGCAATTTCTCTGGCAATATCGGGATTCGTGTCTACCACGGCAACGAGTTCACATTCGGTACAGGCACTATATTTGTCCGCATGCCACCTACCGAGATGACCTGCACCAACAACTGCTAATTTGGGTAATTGAGACATAGTGAAATCAGGCAAAAATAAACGGCGAATTATATATGTATGACCCGCTAAATGCGAAGTTTATAGCGGGCGTTGACGAAGCAGGTCGTGGACCGCTGGCTGGTCCTGTGGTTGCAGCTGCTGTTATTCTCGACCCTGATTGCGTCATAGAAGGTATTACCGATTCTAAACGTCTATCATCGAAACAGCGTAGCCATCTTGAATCTGAAATCAAACACTATGCTCTTGCCTGGGCTGTAGCAGAGGCCAGCCATATTGAGATAGATAAAATCAATATTCTGCAGGCCAGTTTGCTGGCGATGCAGCGCGCAGTTGAAAACCTGCGCATTCAACCTCATAAGGTATTAGTCGATGGCAATCAGCTGCCGAAGCTGGGCAATGTAGAAATGTATGCAATTGTAAGAGGGGACCTCAGCGAGCCATGCATTTCAGCCGCTTCCATACTCGCCAAACAGGCCAGAGACAGACAGATGATAGAGCTGGATAAACTGTATCCGCAATACCAGTTTGCCCGACACAAGGGATATCCAACAGCACTACACCGGGAATTACTTCAACAGCATGGGGCCAGTGCCGTGCATCGCATGAGTTTTAAGCCAGTACGGGATATTAAATAAATGGCGAACGATTTTGTCCATCTGCATATACATTCGGAATTCTCGCTTCAGGACAGCACAATTCGGCTCAAGCCACTCATAGAGGAGACACGTAATCGTGGCATGGCGGCAATTGCCCTGACCGACCTGTCAAACATGTTTGCTCTGGTAAAAATGTTTAAGTCGGCCATTTCGAAAGGCGTTAAACCAATATTTGGTGCAGATGTATGGATTTATCATGGTGACAGAAAGGATTCACTAAGCCGTCTGGTCTTACTTTGTATGAATGATATTGGCTATCTGAACCTTAAGCAGTTGATATCACAATCCTATCTGCATGGCCAGCAGGCCGACCGACCTGGGATCAATATTGAATGGTTGAAAGACAAGAGCGAGGGATTGATAGCACTTTCGGCCTGTCTGGAAGGGGATATCGGGCAGGCACTAAAAAGACAGAAAGTCGACCTCGCCGAAGAGTATCTGCAACAGTGGATGTCAGTTTTTGGTGATCGATTTTTCATTGAAATTCAGCGCACCGATAGACCGTTTGAAGAAAATTATATCGACCATGCGCTGGACTACAGTAAACGCCTGCAGGTGCCGTTAGTAGCTACCAATGATGTCCGCTTTTTCGATAGCGAAAACTTCGAGGCCCACGAAGTTCGAGTTTGTATATGTGGCGGTTTTACTCTGGAAGACCAGCGACGCCCAAAAGTTTACTCACCGAAACAGTATCTACGTAGTAATGATGAAATGCTGGCCCTGTTCGAGGATATTCCCGAAGCGATCAAAAATACTGTAAATATAGCAAAAGCCTGTAATGTACGCCTGAAACTGGGCGACAACTACCTGCCGGACTATCCAGTGCCCGAGGGATACGATGTCAACAGCTATTTCCGGCATGTATCAGAACAGGGACTGGAACAACGCCTCGAGTTTCTTCAGGAACAACTTGAAGGCAATAATGTTCCAGATCGCCAAACCTACCTGGATCGGCTAAATCTGGAACTTGATGTCATCATTCAAATGGGGTTTCCCGGATACTTCCTGATTGTCATGGACTTTATCGAGTGGGCCCGACAACATGCTATACCAGTTGGTCCTGGTCGTGGTTCTGGAGCAGGATCTCTGGTTGCTTATGCACTGAAAATAACCGATCTGGATCCGCTGGAGTACGAGTTACTGTTCGAGCGCTTTCTTAATCCAGAGCGTGTATCCATGCCTGACTTTGATATAGATTTCTGCATGGATAGACGTGATGAAGTAATTGAATACGTCGCCGATCATTATGGGCGCAATCAGGTCTCTCAGATAATCACCTATGGCACGATGGCGGCAAAAGCCGTGATCCGCGATGTCGGAAGAGTGTTGTCGCATCCTTATGGCTATGTCGATCGCATCGCCAAACTTGTTCCTTTTGAGATTGGAATGACACTAAGTAAAGCACTCGAACAGGAAGAGGCATTACGCGAGCTTTATCATCAGGAAGAAGAAGTCACCATGCTGATCGATATGGCACTTTCGCTCGAAGGTCTGACACGCAATGTTGGTAAGCATGCAGGTGGAGTGGTTATCTCGCCAAGCGACCTCACAGACTTTACCCCGGTCTATTGTGAATCCGGCGGCGGTGGCCTGGTTTCTCAGTTTGACAAAGACGACGTCGAAGCAATCGGACTGGTCAAGTTTGATTTTCTCGGACTACGCACGCTGACCATTATCGACTGGGCAGTTAGCTCGATAAATGTCGGCAAAGATGGCAACAAGCTTGAAATAGAACGTATCCCACTTAATGACTCCGCTACATTCAAGTTATTACAGGGATATCAAACCACTGCGGTATTTCAGCTCGAATCACGTGGTATGAAAGACCTGATTCGGCGCCTGCAACCGGATAGCTTCGAAGATATTATCGCACTGGTAGCATTGTTTCGCCCCGGCCCATTACAATCCGGAATGGTGGATGATTTTATTAATCGGAAGCATGGCCGCTCCAAAGTAGAGTATCCACATCCGGCACTTGAGCCAATTTTAAAACCCACCTACGGGGTTATTTTATATCAGGAACAGGTTATGCAAATAGCCCAGGTGCTAGCTGGATATACGCTGGGCGGCGCCGATATGCTACGACGCGCAATGGGTAAGAAAAAACCTGAGGAAATGGAAAAGCAAAGGGCTGTTTTTACCGATGGCGCGCTGGCCAACGATGTTGAGGCAGGTACCGCAACCCGTATTTTCGACCTGATGGAAAAATTTGCCGGCTATGGTTTCAACAAATCGCACTCTGCTGCATATGCGCTGGTTTCCTACCAGACCGCCTGGCTAAAAACTCATTATCCTGCAGAATTTATGGCGGCAGTGATGTCGGCTGATATGGACAATACCGATAAGATCGTCACCTTAATCGATGAATGTCGGGAAATGAAACTAAATGTACTGCCACCAGACATTAACCGTTCCAGTTATGAATTCATTCCCGATGATAACGATACAGTAATTTATGGTCTCGGAGCCATCAAAGGTGTCGGCCAATCAGCCATCGAGTCTATTATCAATTGCCGTGAGTCAGGTGAATATGAATCACTGGATGAATTCTGTGAACGAATTGACTCAACGCGTTCAAACCGAAAGGTACTCGAGTCTTTAATTAATGCGGGAGCAATGGATTCTCTGTCTGAAAATCGAGCCGCAGTGCTCGCCCATTTACAGCATGCATTACAGGCGGCCGAACAAAATCAGAATAATCAGGATGCTGGCATGATGGATATTTTTTCGGAGATTGTTGAGTCGCAAGCCGTAATGCCATTGCCCTGGTGTGAGCCCTGGGATGAGAAAAAACGTTTGATGCAGGAAAAAGAAGCACTGGGTCTCTTCCTGACTGGGCATCCGTTGAAAATTGTCGAGGAAGAAGTGAAGCAGATATCCTCAGGCAATTTTGCACATTGGCTCGAAAAACTCAACACTGGAGATAGTTCAGATGAATCTGGCCGCTTTCGACAGAAAGAACTAAAAACCACGGTTTGTGGTCTGGTTGTCGATATTCGCATGAAGAACAACTTTAACGGCAGGGAAGCGTTTGTCACGCTAGACGACCGTAGTGGTCGAATTGATGTGCGTGTCTCTCCGAGCTTATTACAGGAGGTCGAAAGTCTGCTACAGAAGGATAATATCTGGGTGGTTGAGGGTGGTATTGCATATGACGATTTTAACAATGGTATAAAGATTCGTGCCAGGAGTGTCTGGCTGCTGGATGAGTATCGAGAGAAAAATGCGCGCGCGTTGCATATCACACTCAATGGTGAGTCAGACCATGAAATCGATCAGTTGATAGCAACGCTTGATCAGTACGGCGATACGTCTAAATTACCGTTGATTGTCCATGCCCAGGACAATGGCTACCTATATCAATTGCGTACAAATAGCAAGTGGTCCATTTCAATTTGTGAGCAATGTCTACTTTCCTTAAATAAGCATCTTGATATCAATCAATTCCATGTGGAATACTAGCGTTTGAAACTCCAGCATTGTGAGGAATATAATGAATACAACTTTTAAAATGGTTTTAATACTATTGTTTGGCGCGATGATCAATGCCTGTGGTAGTAGTGGCGGCGGAGGTAGTGACGACCCCGATGATGCAACTATAGAAGCAGCAAACGCAAAAAGTCTGGGTATTACGGCAATGGAAGGTGCCAGACAGGCTGTGGATAATGAGAACAATTCTTCGGCAATTCCTCTTCCAAGGGCTGCGCTCAGAATGGCATTAATTCCGGTTGATATCCCGAACTTCTGTACTTCCGGTTCGGTGACAGCGGATGCTACACAAACTTCATCCACAATTAACTTTAATATGTGCGCTTATGGAGGTGCGTTTGGAATAGTGGCCGATGGGACAGTAGTTACCCAAACCAGTACTTCAGGCAACATCACTACCATAACTACCGATTACCAGGATTTCACCGTTACGTCCAATGGTACGACTCAAACTGTAGATTTTAGCTCTGTGTGTACAGTCAATACCTCCACTTCAGATGTTTCCTGCACATTCAGCTCCGACGCTCTCGGACTAGATGGTTCGACTACCTATGGTGTTTCGAATGCATCTGTGTCGGGTGACGATACCAGCGGCTGGGATGTTTCCGTATCGGTTGATGGTCCTTCAGGTACTATCACACTCGAAACCACTCAGCCGATATTATTCGACTGCGCTGGAGGTTATCCTAGTTCAGGGGTGATTGTGTTTACCGACGCCGATGGTGTAGAAGTAACTGTTACGTTTATCGATTGTAATTCCTTTTCAGTCAGTTACTCGGGTACTTCTGAGGTTTATACCTACAATTAAATCTGGTACTCAGGTATATTAAATAAAGGCCCCGATTCTGTCGGGGCTTTTTTTGTGGCCGAACTCCCAGCCAGTATTATCACAAAACAACCGATTAACAGGACAATAAACAGTGATCGAGCAGCTCGCGCGGATGATTAATAATACCGTCAGCCTTCCAGTCCTGTAAGTTGGTGTCCGGCTCGATATAACCATAGGCTGCAATCACTGTTTTCATACCAGCAGCATTTCCAGCAATCATATCTCTTTGATCATCCCCTAGATAAATGCATTGCTGGCAATCAATTCCAAGCTTATCGGCGGCAACCTGAAGTGGCATGGGATGCGGTTTACGATACTCCAGCGTATCCCCGCAAATCACTACAGGGCTGCGGAGGTTTAATTGCTCCAATAACGGAGTAGTGAGCCATTCCGGCTTATTGGTGACGATTCCCCAGTTAATGTGGTTATCTTGCAGCCAACGGAGAATTTCTTCAAAGCCGTCAAACAGTACTGAGTTGTCTGCTACTATTTCTCGATAATGTTGCAGATAGCGCAGTCGCAAAGGTTCTATTTCCAGTTCATCGACATGTTCGCCAAACCCCAGTTGTGTCAATACCAGGCCCCCCCGCGAAACATACGGGCGTATTGACTCTAGAGGAAGTGGTGCGAAGCCTTCTTCGACCAGCAGATTATTTAAAGCACCGCCCATATCAGGTGCTGTGTCGACGAGCGTACCATCGAGGTCGAACAATACTGCTTTTATCATAAAGTGCGGCAATGCATAAGGTAATTTACATCGATATCGCGCCCGAGTTTATAGTGTCGGGTTATCGGGTTGTAAGTCATGCCGGTAATATCGACAACTTCCAGCTGATTATCGCGAGCTACTTTAGAAAGTTCAGACGGCTTTATAAATTTCTGATACTCATGAGTACCTTTTGGCAGCATATTCAATATATATTCGGCGCCAACTATGGCTAACGCAAAAGATTTGGGATTACGATTTATAGTTGAGAAAAACAGATCGCCATCGGGTTTCAGCATGGAAGCGGCGGCATTCACAATGGAGGCCGGGTCGGGGACATGTTCGAGCATTTCGAGACAGGTTATCACATCAAATGTTTCAGCATGACTTTCCGCAAATTCTTCCGCTGATATCATCTGATATTCAATATCGAGTTGACTTTCATGTAAGTGCAATTTCGCTACCCTGAGAGACATATCTGCCATATCGATACCGGTAACATCTGCTCCGTTAGCCGCTAGAGATTCGGTGAGGATGCCGCCACCGCATCCAATATCAAGTATTTTCCTGCCTTCGAGATTTCCTGCCTGTTGTTCGATATAACCGACTCTTTGCGGGTTAATATCGTGCAAAGGTTTAAATTCACTCTCGCGGTCCCACCAGCGGCTGGCAATCGACTGGAATTTTTCAATCTCTAACGGATCAACATTTAACTGACTCATGTAATACTCTCTGGTGCTATTTTTGCCTGCCACTGATTCACGAGCTGACATAGCTGGTCCTTATCGATTGTGGTGAACTGACTATCATTATAAAGACATTCTCCTGCAACCCAGACATGCGTAACCTGGCGACTATTGCAGGCATAGACAACCTGTGATGCCACGTCATACAGGGGTTGTGTATTTAAACTCGACATATCGAGGGCAATAATATCAGCCTGTTTACTCACTTCTATCGATCCTGTCTCATCTGCAAGCCCCAGTGCCTTTGCACCATTAATGGTAGCCATTTCAATAGCTTGCCGACTATCACAGGCACGGGCATCACCACTGGTTCCTTTTGCCAGAAGAGCGGCTGTACGCATTTCGCCAAACATATCCAGATCGTTATTACTGGCTGCACCATCAGTACCCAGACAGACATTAACCGCATTACTCTGCAAGTCAGCGACAGGGCATATGCCACTCGCCAGTTTTAGGTTGGATTCAGGGCAATGCACGACATTAACGCCAGCCTCGGCCACTCGTTCTATTTCAAAAGCATTTAACTCGGTCATGTGAACCGCAACCAGGTTCGGATTGAGTAAATTAAGCTGATCGAGACGTTGTAAGGGCCGCATACCACTATTTTTTTCTGCCTCCGCAACCTCAAAGGCAGTTTCATGTATATGCATATGGACCGGCAGCTCCAGTTCACTACTATACATGGCGACTTCTTTTAACGGTTGATCAGAGACAGTGTAGGGAGCATGTGGTGCCAAAGCGGCAGTCACCAGAGGTAAGGACTTCATCTCGTCAAAAACGGCTATCGCTTTACTAATATACTCCTGCGAATCCCTCGCCCAGACGGTGGGAAAATCCAGAACAATAAGGCCCACAACGGCACGAATTCCTGTCTGTTGCACCTCATGTGCAACAACATCCGGATAAAAATACATATCGTTAAAACAGGTTGTTCCGGATTGAATCATTTCTGCCGCTGCAAGCTTCAGCCCATCCCGAATAAACTGTGCATTCACCCACTGTCCCTCAGCTGGCCAGATATGTTGATTTAGCCATTCCATTAACGGTAAATCGTTACCCAACCCGCGGAACAGACTCATCGATGCATGGGTATGTGCATTTACCAGACCGGGCATAACAACATGCGTTGCAAGCTCGAAAATCTCTGCTTCTGCATAGTAACTAAGAGAGTAGATCTCTTCAGCCGGTAATAGCTGGATAATCCTGTCCTGCTCGATAACAATCGCAGTGTTCTGTAATATTTCAAATGCCTGATTAACGGTAATTATCCATCCCGGCAGCAATATCTGATATTTCCTGTTCATAGGCGCACCTTACAATATTCTGTCCTGCCTGCAAGCGATAATAAAAAATCTCAGCGTCAAAGAAATGCCTGTGAAGTGTAATCAGTAATGAGTGAATTTCAGCTTAATGCCACCGTGAGCAGGATTATGAAACAGCATAATTCCTTAAAGATATGACTGATCTTTTAGTGAAGCCAATAATATAGGCGTCCTAAAGTCGATTAAGTCTTTAGCTGAAAGTGTTTCAAAATACTAAACCACGTTAATCCGTCTTAATTTTCATTCTAAGAAGATTTTACAATCAAGTAGTGTTGACCATTGGGTTTGTGTTAAAATCGCCCAGATTCGAGATAAATCAATCCAGCGTCAAATCTAACCCTTGAGAATTGAATTTTATGGCTGAAATTGCCAAAGAAGTATTCCCTGTTAACCTTGAAGACGAAATGCGTCAATCGTATCTCGAATACGCTATGAGCGTTATTGTCGGCAGGGCTTTGCCGGATGTTCGAGACGGTCTCAAACCGGTACATCGTCGTGTGCTTTATGCCATGAATGTACTTGGCAATGACTATAACAAAGCTTATAAGAAATCAGCCCGCGTAGTCGGTGATGTCATCGGTAAATACCATCCACATGGTGATACTGCGGTCTATGATACGATTGTTCGAATGGCACAGCCATTTGCCATGCGTCATATGCTGGTCGATGGGCAGGGCAACTTTGGCTCGGTAGATGGTGATTCACCAGCGGCGATGCGTTATACCGAAGTGCGTATGTCAAAAATCGCGCATGAGCTACTCGCCGACCTGGACAAGGAAACAGTCGATTTTATTCCCAATTATGATGAATCTGAGCATGAACCACTGGTATTACCAACCAAGGTTCCAAATCTGCTCATTAATGGCTCGTCCGGCATTGCTGTCGGTATGGCTACTAATATACCGCCGCATAATCTCGCGGAAATTGTTAACGCCTGTATCCTGTTAATTGACGAGCCAGACTCCGATGTCGAAGCATTGATGCAATGCATCCCGGGGCCAGACTTTCCAACAGCCGGTTTCATC
This sequence comes from Gammaproteobacteria bacterium, assembly GCA_024222685.1. Taxonomy (GTDB): domain Bacteria; phylum Pseudomonadota; class Gammaproteobacteria. Next base: position 12,320 of record JAAEOZ010000274.1, read on the forward strand.
AATGGGGCTCGTGGTATACGTGAAGCCTACCGCACTGGAAAAGGTAAGATCTATTTACGTGCACGAACTCATTATGAGGAAGATAAATCGGGGCGGCAAAGTATCATCGTCACTGAATTGCCCTATCAGGTAAACAAGGCCCGGTTACTCGAAAAAATTGCCGAACTGGTGAAGGAAAAACGTCTGGAAGGTATATCCGGTTTGCGCGATGAATCCGACAAGGATGGTATGCGCATGGTGATTGAACTACGTCGAGGCGAAATCGCCGACGTCATTCTCAATAACCTCTACAAGCAGACGCAGATGCAGAATGTATTCGGCATTAATATGGTTGCACTGGTAAACGGTCAACCCAGGCTGCTTAATCTGAAATCGATTCTCGATGCCTTTATCGTTCATCGGCGTGAAGTCGTAACCAGAAGGACTATTTTTGATTTACGCAAGGCTAGAGATAGAGCTCATTTACTCGAAGGACTTGCCGTTGCGTTATCAAACATCGATGAAATCATAGCTTTGATTAAACAATCTCCAAGCCCTGCTATCGCCAAGGCCGGTTTGCTGGAGAGAGACTGGGCTCCAGGGGTTGTGATGGATATGTTGCAGCGTGCCGGTGCCGATTCATCCCGACCACAGGATATTCCTGTTAATTGTGGACTCGTTGGAGAGAAGTACCGTCTCACCGAGCGCCAGGCACAGGCTATTCTGGATTTACGTCTGCACAAATTAACCGGCCTCGAACAGGATAAAATCATTTCTGAGTATCGAGAAATTATCGATAAAATTGAAGATCTGCTAGATATCTTGAATAGGGATGAACGTCTTAAAGAGGAAATCCGCAAAGAACTGGAGACAATCAAGGAGCAATTTGCGGATGATCGCCGCACTGAAATTATCATCGACCATTCAGACCTGACGGTAGAAGATCTGATCAGCGAGGAAGATGTTGTCGTCACTATATCGCACCTCGGTTATGCCAAGGCACAGCCACTTGAATCCTATAGTGCCCAGCGTCGTGGCGGTCGCGGTAAGGCAGCCACCAGGGTAAAGGATGAAGACTTCGTCGAGCAAATGTTTTCTGCTTCAACACATGACACCTTGCTGTGTTTTTCTACCCGAGGCAAGGTTTACTGGCAAAAGGTTTATCAGTTACCCATCGGTAGTCGAACAGCACGCGGTCGACCGATGGTTAATCTGTTACCTCTGGAAGAAAACGAACGAATTACTGCTATTCTCCCGGTGAGGGATTACCCGGAAGATAAGTTTATCTTTTTTGCTACAGCCAGCGGCAAGGTTAAACGAACCCCATTGGCTAATTTTTCTCGCCCGCGTGCCAACGGCATAATCGCACTCGATCTGAGAGAGGATGATAGTTTGATTGGGGTTCAGTTAACTGCCGGTAACTCAGATTTGATGCTCTTTACCAGCGTAGGCAAAGGCATACGCATAGCGGAATCCGACGTACGTGCAATGGGTAGAACCGCTGCCGGTGTGCGTGGAATAAAGGTAAAACAGGGAGATGAAGTTATTTCACTCATAGCGACTGAATCTGACGAAGGCGAAATCTTATTTGCAACAGAAAATGGCTTCGGTAAACGCACACGTGTTAAGGATTTTAGTACCCAGGGTCGCGGTGGTCAGGGCGTTATTTCAATTCAAACCTCGAAACGAAATGGCCGTGTCGTCGGTGCCATACAGGTTACCGGTGATGAGGAAATCATGCTCATCAGTAACACCGGCACTCTGGTTCGTACACCCGTTGAAGGCATTTCTATTCTTGCGCGCAATACTCAGGGAGTCACGCTGATCAGGGTTGGTGACGAAGAGAAACTCGTACAGATTGAGCCGGTTGCTGCCAGTGTGGGTGATAATGGCACCGATACAGAAATGGATTCTGAATAGGGCGAAAGGACTTCACAGAATGAGTGATAAGGCTTTACAGGAACTACGTGAGCAAATAGATCAGATCGACGAACAGTTACTGGCACTTTTCAACCGGCGTGCCAGTTGTGCTGTAAGTGTTGCCGAAGTAAAACGGTCGGACAGTGATCACCCAAATGATGTGGTTAATTTCTTCCGACCCGATCGCGAAGCCCAGGTTATCAAACGGATCAAATCGCTTAACCAGGGTCCGTTAAATGATGACGAAGTAGGGCGCCTGATTCGTGAAGTTATGTCGGCTTGCCTTGCTCTGGAACAACCACTGAAAATTGCCTATCTTGGACCTGAAGGCACATTTACACAAAGTGCAGCACTGAAACATTTCGGTCATTCCGTATCGACTATACCGATGAGTAGCATCCCCGACGTGTTTGCCGCAGTGAGCTCCGAGCATGCCGATTTTGGTCTGGTGCCAGTTGAAAACTCAACCGAAGGCGTCATCAGTCATACGCTGGACATGTTTATTGATTCAAATCTCAAGGTATGTGGCGAGGTAGAAATCAGAGTACACCATCATCTGGTTAACCAGTCCCAGGATATCAGTCAGATTGAAACAATATATTCTCATCAACAATCTTTTGCGCAGTGCCGCCGCTGGCTTAATCAGAATTTTCCAGGCACGGAAAGAATTCCAGTAAGCAGTAATGCCGAGGCTGCTCGTATAGCCAAACAGGATGTTTCAGCAGCGGCTATATGTGGGGCTCCTGCTGTTAAGGTTTTCGATCTCAAAGTATGTTATGAAAATATCGAAGACCTGGCGGATAATACTACTCGGTTTGTGATTATTGGACAGCAGGATGTAGATCCCTGCGGTAACGATAAAACTTCTTTACTAATATCCGCTGGTAATCACCCCGGCTCCCTTCTTGGTTTGTTACAACCCCTGGCCGACAACAATATCAGTATGAATAAAATTGAATCGAGACCTGATCCCGACCGAAAGTGGGAATACATATTCTTTATCGATATCGATGGTCACCAGCAGGATAAAGACATCCAGAAGGCATTGGAAACACTAAGAAGCCAGACAGCACTGCTCAAAATTCTGGGGTCATATCCCAAAACCTCTCTTTAATAAACTATGATTGAAAAACTCGTCATTATCGGTGTGGGCCTGATCGGCGGCTCGCTATCACTGGCACTCAAGCAGGCTGGTGTTGTGAATAATGTAGTCGGCTGCGACCGAAGTCCTCAGAATTTACAGAAAGGTGTTGATCTTGGTGTCATCGACAGCTTTGAGCTATCTATCAGCGAAGCAGTGAAAACTGCTGATGTGGTTGTAGTAGCAGTACCGCTTGGTGCTATGCACATGGTGTTTCAACAAATATGTGAAAGCATTACTGATCATACTATTGTTACCGATGTGGGTAGTAGCAAGAGATCAGTGGTCGAAGTTGCACGGCAGACAATGGGTGATCGCTTTCCGCAGTTTGTTCCCGGACACCCAATTGCCGGTGCCGAAAAGAGTGGTGTAGAAGCGGGATTTGCTAGCCTGTTTCAAAATCGTAGTGTCATTCTCACACCGGTTAAAGAAACCGATAATAAACTGATCGAAAGAGTCGACTCAATGTGGCGACATTGTGGAGCAATTATCGAATATCTCGATGTTGATCACCACGACAGAGTCCTGGGGGCAACATCTCATCTACCACATATGCTGGCCTATGCGATGGTTAACTATCTGTCGGGTCTTAACGATCACGATGAAATATTCAGATATGCAGCGGGTGGCTTTCGCGATTTTACACGAATAGCTTCTAGTGATCCGGTCATGTGGCGTGACGTCTGTTTATCAAATGGCAATACTTTATTAAAGCTAATCGAAGGTTATCAGGATGAACTCGATATGATATCGAAAGCAATTCAACATAATGATGCCGATCAGTTGTTGCAATTATTCGGCAAGGCCAAATCTGAAAGAGACTCTTTAATCGGCAACTGTTAATGACTTATTTTAAATGCAGCCCTGGAAGGTCGTTATCGGGATCAATTCGCGTACCTGGTGATAAGTCGATCTCACATCGATCTATCATACTGTCGTCGATTGCAGATGGTAGCAGCACAATCAAAGGATTTCTTGAAGGCGAGGACAGCCTCAACACTCTAAAAGCGTTTCAGGCAATGGGCGTTTCTATAGAACACCAGGCTGATAAAATCATAGTGAATGGTGTCGGCATCAATGGATTGAGTAAACCAGCCAAAAAACTGGATATGGGAAATTCAGGAACCGCAATGCGATTGCTCATCGGTTTGCTCGCCGGTCAGAATTTTGATAGTGAACTAATAGGTGATACATCTCTTTCCAGCAGGCCCATGAATCGCGTTATCGATCCGTTAAGAAGTATGGAGGCGGTAATTGATAGTGATATAAACGGCACTGCACCAATCAGAATATGTGGCCAATCGAATCTCCAGTCCATCGAGTATGACATGCCAATGGCTTCAGCACAGGTAAAGTCCTGTCTTCTGTTGGCCGGCCTTTACGCAAAAGGTGAAACTATTGTTAGGGAACCAGCTCCTACCAGAGATCACAGTGAGCGTATGCTAAGAGGATTTGGATGCAATGTTTCAACAAAGGGTAATGAGATTCGAGTGGCCGGTGGTCAGCGATTAAGTGCGAATGATATCGATGTACCTGCAGATATCTCCTCGGCTGCTTTCTTTCTGGTTGCAGCAAGTATTGCTGAGAATAGTCAGTTAACACTCAAACATGTCGGCGTTAATCCAACTCGAACCGGTGTTATCGACATTCTACGATTAATGGGTGCTGATATAGTTTTATCGAACCACAGAGAGATCGGTGGAGAACCAGTTGCCGATTTGACCGTGCGTAGCGCGAAACTGAAAGGTATAGACATTCCGCAGGAACTGGTTCCACTTGCGATAGACGAGTTCCCGGTAATATTTGTCGCTGCTGCCTGCGCCGATGGTATAACAAGGTTGACTGGCGCTGCGGAGCTCAGAATTAAAGAAAGTGATCGGATTCAATCCATGGCGGATGGCTTGAACATTTTGGGTATAAATGCAGTACCCAGCGAGGATGGTATGTCGGTTACTGGTGGACATATTGGTGAGGGAAATATTGAATCGCATGGCGATCATCGTATAGCCATGGCTTTTAGCGTTGCCTCATTGTGTGCTTCTGGACCGGTAAAGATTTTTAATTGTGCTAATGTAAATACATCGTTCCCCGGATTTGTAGAATTAGCATCCTCAGTAGGAATTAGGATTATAAGCGATGAGTGAAACTAAACCCTATGTGATAGCTATCGATGGACCAGGCGGGTCTGGTAAAGGTTCATTGGCGTTACGACTGGCTAAAATTTTAGGTTTTCATCTACTGGATAGTGGCGCCATCTATCGCCTCGCAGCCTTAAAAGCGTTAAAATCAGGAACCAACATCAAGCAGGAGATTGACGTTCTAGAAGCTTTGCAGGATTTCAACATTCATTTTGAGAGCGGTGAAGAATTGACCATCCCTTTTCTGGACGGAGAAGACGTAGCAGCTCAGATACGCTTGGAATCTACTGGAGATGCTGCATCGGTGATTGCACAGTATTCAGGTGTCAGGGCTTGCTTGCTAGAACGACAAAGACAATGTTTTCAGCCTCCTGGGCTGGTTGCTGATGGTCGCGATATGGGTACGGTGGTTTTCCCGGATGCACTAATTAAGTTCTTTTTGTATGCATCGGTCGAAATCAGGGCGCAAAGGCGTTATAACCAGTTGATAAGTATGGGTATATCCGCTAATATCGCGCAGCTTCAGGCAGATATCAGTGAACGTGACGAACGCGATCGCAATCGTAGTGAATCACCTCTGGTTCCTGCAACTGACGCATTGGTTGTAGATTCGAGCTTACTCGATCTCGATCAGGTTACCGAGTTAATGATGAGTCATATACACGAAGTAACCGAATAACTGGCCCTTATCGATGCAATCTCGGTAAGGTTTTCAACTTTAACATTGTAATGTAAACGCGATCCGCGTTATTCATTACAAACCTTTTTAGGAATTTCCATGTCTGAAAATTTTGCAGAAATGTTTGAGCAAAGCATTACTCAAATGAATATGCGCGTCGGTGAAATAATCACTGGCGAAGTTGTCGATATCAACCGTGATGTTGTCATCGTCAATGCCGGCCTCAAATCAGAAGGTGTTATACCGGTAGAACAATTTTACAATGAAAGCGGTGAACTCGATGTCAATATCGGTGATTCCGTCGAAGTTGCACTCGATTCGTTTGAAGACGGATACGGTGAAACTAGATTATCCAGGGAAAAAGCCAAGCGTGCTCGTGCCTGGGCCAGACTAGAGCAGGCTCAGGAAGCCGATGAAATCATTACCGGCCGATTTACCGGCAAGGTCAAGGGTGGTTTTACCGTTGATATTGGCGAAATCAGAGCTTTTCTTCCCGGCTCCCTGGTCGATGTGCGACCAGTTAGGGATACTGCTTATCTCGAAGAAAAAGAACTCGAATTCAAAATCATCAAGCTCGATCAGAAGCGTAATAATGTTGTCGTTTCCCGCCGAGCCGTTGTCGAGAAAGAATTTAGCGAAGAGCGCGAAAAACTGCTTGAGACACTTAAGGAAGGTGAACGTGTCCGCGGTGTAGTCAAAAACCTCACCGATTATGGCGCATTCCTTGACCTTGGCGGCATAGATGGTCTCCTACATATCACCGATATGGCCTGGAAACGTGTCAAACATCCGTCCGAGGTTGTTGAGATCGGTCAGGATATTGATGTCGTCGTATTGAAGTTCGACCGTGAAAAGAATCGCGTTTCACTCGGCCTTAAGCAAATTGGTGACGATCCATGGGCCAACATCATGCGACGTTATCCGGAAGGTCAGCGTTTATTCGGACATGTCAGCAATATCACCGATTATGGTTGTTTTGTTGAAATTGAAGACGGTGTCGAAGGTCTTGTCCACGTATCCGAGATGGACTGGACCAACAAAAATGTTAATCCTAACAAAGTCGTTACGCTGGGTGATGAAGTTGAAGTGGTTATCCTTGAAATCGATGAAGAACGCCGACGTATTTCTCTGGGTATGAAGCAGTGCAAACAGAACCCATGGGAAGAATTCGGTTCTACTGCGAATAAAGGCGACATTATTTCCGGCAAAATTAAATCGATTACTGATTTCGGAATCTTTATTGGGCTCAACGGTAATATTGACGGTTTGATACACCTTACTGACCTGTCCTGGAACAAAACTGGTGAAGAAGCAGTTCGTGATTACCAGAAAGGTCAGGAAGTTGAAGCCATGGTTTTATCGATTGATCCTGAACGTGAACGAATTTCTCTGGGCATTAAGCAAATTGAAAAAGACCCATTTGCGAATTTCATTTCCGAAAAACCCAAAGGCAGCATTGTCACTGGAATTGTGGTATCAGTTGATGCAAAAGCAGCAATTATAGATCTGGGTGATGGTCTTGAAGGTATATTGCGTGCATCTGAAATGGCTAAAGACCGTGTTGAAGACGCGCGTTCATTCCTTAACGAAGGCGATCAGGTTGAAGCAAAAATTACTGGTATGGATCGTAAAGGACGTAGTGTATTCCTGTCTATTAAAGCAAAGGATTCTGACGAAGAACAGGAAGCTCTGAAAGATTACGCTGCGAGCAGTGGTTCAACCGGAACGACTACCAGCTTCGGTGATCTGCTAAAGGAAAAAATGGATTCATAGAATCCCCGATGGGCGATTTAGAGGATTAAATCGCCCTTATTCTATAAAATTACTATCAAATGTAGTGACTGTAAGTCATTGATTTTGTAAGATAAGTACAAATAGCTATTTTGCATATCGTGCTCTGATTATTCCTACAGGAATTTTGTGGTTTGCCGGTGTTCAGGTATCAATAGCATCTTTAGTATCGATATCTCTATCAATTAGGCCTGATAATGATGAAAGAACCAGAATATGTACCATCTTTAACTAAATCTGATTTGATCGATAATCTATCCAGGAATCAGGGTCATCTAGCCTATAAAGATGTCGAGCTCGCGGTGAAAAGCCTGATTGAAATGATGAGCAACGCTTTATCGAATGGCGAACGTATAGAAATCAGAGGATTTGGAAGTTTCAGTCTTCACTATCGGCCACCGCGAACCGGTAGAAATCCCAAGTCCGGAGACAAGGTCAATTTACCAGGCAAGTATGTTCCACATTTTAAGCCCGGTAAGGAATTGCGCGATCGCGCTAACGGACATGATTAACGACTAGGCCAACAAATACACCTACAGACTCCGCCACAAAGACTCCTAGACATTGGATATCATCTGGCTTTTTTCACTGATTTTCGTTGCATTGATTGCAGGATGGTTTTTGGGATGGATAATGCGATCAGCTGCTCATTCGTCCAGCCATAAGCATCAGTCCGTCAACTGGTCGGAATCTTATGCAAAAGGTTTGAATTATTTGCTCATAAATGATTCGGATCGCGCAATCCAGACTTTTATTGATCTCGTAAAAATTGACCAGAACACGATTGAAATTCATATAACTTTAGGAAACCTGTTTCGCTCAAAAGGGGAAGTTGACCGAGCTATAAAAATTCACCAGAATTTGCTTGCGCGGCCAAATCTGACCAGGCAACAGAGAAATATGGCAATAGCAGAACTGGCTGAAGATTTTCTGAAAGCCGGATTGCATGATCGGGCGGAAAAGCTATACCGTGAAATGGCAGAACTCCAGATTGATGATTTAGCTGCTTACCAAAGGTTACTTGATTTATACATTGCTGAGAAATCCTGGTATCAGGCCTGTGATTGTGCTCAGATTTTATATGACCGTGGTAAGCCTGAAGCGGCTATCGTGCTCTCACAATGTCATTGCGAAATTGCCCAATCGGCACTCTCTGACGGTAATAAGAAACTGGCACGAATCAATCTGGATAAAGCACTCAATATAAATCATAATTGTGTCAGGGCTGGAGTATTACTGATTGAGCTTCATTTAAGCACTAAGGATTACACATCGGCAAGAAAACTCCTACAACGTCTTATTAAGCATAGTCCGGAATACATGGTGCTATATATTGAACCCGCAAAAGCAATCTATCTTCATGGAAAAGAGTCGAGGGTTTACCAGAATTTCCTACAGCATCAATATGAAATAAATCCATCTAATCGGCTTGCAATTGCTTTGCTTGAGCATTATTCAAATAATAATCAGATCGATAAAGCAAGAGATTTTCTGGAGCAGGTATTGCGGAAATCACCATCATTCGGTGCATTTGATTTTGCTCTCCGTTTTTTGAAATCTGAGCCAGAAAAGCTTGCCGATACCTGGGGAAACCTGTCTGATTTCCTGAGGAATATGCAGAGTAAAAAAGTTGAGTATATCTGTGCTAATTGCGGCTATGGCAGCCACGCAATCCAGTGGAACTGTCCGAGTTGCAATCGATGGTCAACAATGAAGGCCGTATAAATTTATGCTAATACCTGACCCTAAAGTTATCGTTGCACTGGACATGGTAGATTGCACAACAGTTTATCGTTTTGTTGACAGGCTTGATCCTGGTTCATGCAGGTTAAAAGTCGGTAAGGAACTATTTACTGCGGCCGGACCGCAGTTAGTCGATCAACTTTGCAATAAGGGATACGAAATTTTCCTTGATTTAAAATTTCACGATATTCCAAACACGGTAAAAAAAGCGGTGTACGCTGCGTCGAAACTTGGTATCTGGATGTTAAATGTTCATGCTAGTGGTGGTAGTGAAATGTTATCGGCGGCACGAGAGGGCATTGACATGGCAGGTGTGAATCGTCCTTTTCTGATTGCGGTGAGTGTTCTTACCAGTATGTCAGATAATAGCCTCAGAGAAACCGGTATAAGCTGTAGTGTTGCTGACCAGGTAAATCGTCTGACAAAGCTGGCACTTACTACTGGGCTCGATGGCATGGTTTGCTCTGCTCAGGAAGCGGTAACGCTTCGACAGAATTTCGGCGATACACCTATACTCGTAACACCCGGAATCCGACCAGAAGGATCACAACAGGACGATCAGCGACGTATTATGACACCTCGCGAGGCAATGGATGCCGGCGCCAGTTATCTGGTTATCGGTCGACCGATTACGCAACATCCAGATCCGTCTGCAGGGCTTGATGACATCAACCAGAGCCTCGTTTAATTCATTATTGTTAGTAAATCAGATATCACCTATTTGCATGACAGTTAACCGACGAATGGTTACACTATCACAACGTTTCAAGGCATCATAAAGTTAATTATGGATCCAAATTTTTTAGATTTCGAGCAACCAATCGCTGAACTGGAAGCCAAGATTTCCGAGCTTCGTTATGTTACCGACGATTCTGATATCAATATCTCGGAGGAGATTAAAACCCTCGAAATAAAGGCCGAAAGCCTGACATCTTCCATTTTTGCCAAACTTTCACCCTGGCAGATCTCACAACTGTCACGTCATCCGAACAGACCTTACACGCTCGATTATATCGAACGACTGTTTACTGATTTTGAACATTTGCATGGTGATCGTGCCTATGCAAATGATTATCCGATTATCGGCGGAATAGGGAGACTCGATGCAAAACCGGTAATGGTAATCGGGCAACAAAAGGGACGCGACACCAAAGAAAAGGTAAAGCGTAATTTTGGCATGCCCAGGCCTGAAGGCTATCGTAAGGCTCTGCGTTTAATGAAGATGGCGGAGAAATTCAAGATGCCGCTAATTACTTTCGTAGACACCCCGGGGGCATATCCCGGAATTGGCGCCGAGGAACGTGGACAGAGCGAAGCTATTGCCAGGAACCTGTATGTACTCTCGGAGTTAAAAACACCTGTAATATGTACCATCATCGGAGAAGGGGGTTCTGGCGGTGCTCTGGCTATTTGCGTCGGTGATCGAATAAACATGCTGCAGTATTCAACCTACTCGGTGATTTCTCCTGAGGGTTGCGCTTCGATTTTATGGAAGAGCGCAGAAAAAGCGCCTCAGGCTGCTGAAGCTATGGGTATTACCGCACAGCGACTGTTCTCCCTTAAGTTAATAGATCATATTATTGAAGAACCCCTTGGTGGTGCGCATCGAAACCATGACCAGATTGCCGAATCCCTTAAACATAATCTCATCGAAAACATAGACGCACTTGAATCGGTCAGTATCGATAAACTGTTAGATCAACGCTATCAGAAATTGATGAGCTTTGGCCAGTATCGCGAAGTTGTTTAACAGTTTTCGTCGAATGTGAAACTAGAAAGCAGGCAATGTCAACAGAGTCGAGCCTCGAAAGGCAGGTTGAAAAACAGCTGCAACACTTTGTCGACGCCCAGTCAAAAATTGTCCTCGCATTCAGCGGTGGACTCGATTCCTGTGTATTACTCCACTTTTTACAAAAATCAGTACCCAACGACAGGCTACTAGCCTGGCATATTCACCATGGATTGCTGGATTGCGCTGACGACATGGCTTGCTTTTGTCAAAACCGGGCAGCTGAATATCGGGTGAACTTTAAAATAAGCCATCTAAACCTCGTAGGAACTCAATCCAACCTTGAATCAATTGCGCGAGAGGCGCGATATAGTGAATTCGAAAATGGCCTGAATAATTCGGATCTATTGCTCACCGCACATCATGCTGACGACCAGGTGGAAACTTTACTTCTCAACCTGTTCCGGGGGTCCGGTAGCTCCGGCTTACGGGGTATCGCTCACGAGAAGAAACTATCCAGAATTCGTGTTTTGAGACCTCTCCTTCAGGTGTCAAAAATCGAGCTATACGAGTATGCCAAACATCATGTTATCGAGTGGTTCGAAGATCCAAGTAATCAAAATGACCGGTTTGACAGGAATTACCTGCGACAACAGATTGTTCCGAAAATCAGGCAACGCTGGCCAGGACTGCTTAAATCGATTGAGCGTGTTTGTCAGATACAATCTGAGACCCAGCATATCCTCGATGAAGTGGCACAGGCCGACTATCGGCGTTGCCATATTGACTCCACACGACTAAAAAAAGAACCTCTGGTTGATCTATCGTCAGCCAGACAGAAAAACCTTATTCGCTATTGGCTCAGAATGAATCAGCTTAATAGCCTTCCGACCGGCAGGCTGAAGTCACTAATTGTACAACTGCAGGCGCAGCATCAGGCACATCCGGTAATTCAGGGGAAAGGTTATGACATTCGAATTTATAATAACCAGGTATATGTGGTTAAACCGGTTGAAAAAACTGATTTAGAGAACTGTTACAGTTTTGATCAGGAAAGTGAACTACAAATTCCATTGTTAGAAATAAAAATTCATCGTAAGGATATTTTTTACTTTTTAAAAATCAAGGACACCGGCCAGGAAATTCAACTAGGTTTCCGTACTGGAAGCCTGTTACGTGCATCAGAAAAACACCGTCTTAAACGCTTATTCCAGAGCTATCACATACCACCCTGGATGCGCGATCGAACTCCATTGATTTTTATTGACGGCATATTGAAAGACCTGTTGATTTTTGAGTCATCTTGTATGGACAAGTAATATTTTTTACACGAAGATTGTATTGCCGAACAACTCCTTAGAATCAGGTTTGAATGTCTGACAACATTGAAAAAGACCATGTCTTCGCGCGTCCTTTAAGCGATATTAAGGCGTTTGAATTCAATGAATCTGTGACACGCGTTTTTCGAGACATGATTTCACGCTCGGTTCCAGGTTATGAATTGCTCTTAAGGATTATCGGTCTCTATGCCAATGTTTTTGTTCGTGATAATACGCGCATTTATGACCTGGGATGCTCACTCGGAGAAGTATCACTATTAATAAGAGAACAGGCTAATGCTGATAATATTTCAATTATTGCTGTCGATAGCTCTCCATCAATGATAGACCAATGTCGATCATCAAATCAGCAAATCGATAATATAGACTGGGTTTGTGATGACATTCAACGTATTGATGTTGTAAATGCATCTATGGTAGTTCTGAATCTGACCTTACAGTTTGTTGTGCCCGATGATCGACAGGCATTGCTTGAGGATATTTTCGTGGGTCTCAATCGTGGAGGAATACTGGTGCTCAGCGAAAAGATCAGGGAGGACGATCCGGGGACAGATCAGCGTATGATTCAACTCCACCAGGCCTTCAAGAAAATGCAGGGTTATAGTGAACTCGAAATTAGTCAGAAACGAACTGCACTGGAAAAAGTACTGGTGCCTGATCTGGAATCTGGTTTAATTACGCGGATAAGACAGGCTGGTTTTAGTGAAGTATACCAGTGTTTTCGCTGTTTCAATTTTGTTTCATATCTAGCTATTAAATCGTGAATTATGATTTTTTATTTGATCAACTTGATGCCGGAGGTTTTACTACCTGGGTTAACCAATTACGCCTGCAGCAACGGGACTGGTTAATTCGGCATGGCGATTACGCTCGTTGGAACCGTTCATTAACCGAATTACCCGTCATCGAAAATGCCAGGGGGAAACTTGATCAGTCGGCAGTAACAGTCGAAGGCCATTGTGCAGAGCCGGAAAAGTTAAAAAATGTATTGCAGGGGTTATCCCCCTGGCGAAAGGGACCCTATCAGATAGCTGATATTTTTATCGATAGTGAGTGGCGGTCCGACTATAAATGGTCGAGAGTTTTGCCGCACTTAAGTTCGTTAACTGGTGGGCGAGTCCTGGATATCGGCTGTGGTAACGGTTTCCATTGTTGGCGCATGCTCGCCGAAAATCCCAGACTGGTTGTCGGTGTTGAACCATCGGTGTTGTTCAACCTTCAGTTCAGGGCATTGCAGCACTATTTAAATCGAAAAGAAGCCTGCATGCTCCCGTTCGGCATCGAAGCATTGCCTGACGATATGAGCTGGTTCGATACGGTGTTTTCAATGGGCGTTCTATATCACCGCAAAAGCCCTATCGATCACTTAATCAAGCTTAAATCTTTACTCATTCCAGGTGGCGAATTATGTCTGGAAACACTGGTTATCGAAGGTAGCGAGGGTGAACTTTTACTCCCGGCAGACCGTTACGCCCGTATGCGTAATGTGTGGTTTATACCATCAGCCAAAGAGCTCGCAAGCTGGTTAAGGCGCTGTGGTTTCGAATCTGTACAAATTATCAGCGAGAGCATCACTACAACGGATGAGCAGCGAAGTACCGAATGGATGAAATTTGAGTCATTGAAGGAATGTTTAGATAGCAATTGTATAAATTTTACTGTCGAAGGGTTACCTGCGCCGCGCAGGGCAATACTGCTGGCTAACAAACCTGCTTAGCCCTCATCTTTCAATGGTTTTGAAACAACTCGATTACGACCTTTATCCTTGGCTTCGTACACGCACAGATCAGCCCTGGAAAATAGTGTTGCAAAGTCGGCCATTTCGCCGACAGCCATTGCAGTGACACCGATACTGGATGTTACTGTTAAGTCGTGAGGTTTAAGAGCCTCGACTTGTGACCGCAGTTTCTCGGCCTTTAAGTTTGCACCTTTCCGATCGCAGTGACTTAGCAGAACAACAAATTCTTCACCGCCGAATCGAGCAACAAGATCGCCTTCGCGAAAACTCAGATTAAGTAGGTTACCGACCTCAGAAAGGACAATATCCCCTACCGCGTGACCATAAGTATCATTAACTGATTTAAAATGATCGAGATCTATCACCATCAGACTTAAAGGGTAGTTATGTCGAAACGCCTGGGAAATGAATTTTTCTGAAAATTCCATCAAACTGTGTCGGTTGTGACATCCCGTCAACTTATCGGTTGTTGCAAGCGCATACAGCTCACGCCTCTGGTCGTGAACTTTGTCGAGTAGTCGTTTATTGGTGATCAGGTGATTGACTCGAATGAGTAACTCTTCAATCAGGACTGGTTTTTGCAGGTAATCGTTAACACCAATTTGATAAAGCGATAATCGTAATTCATCACTATTTTCACCAGTAATAGCAATCACAGGAACGAAGCCTCGAGCATCATCGATGTCACGAATCTGACTCACAAGGTCATTTCCTGTCATTTCCCCTTCCAGATTTATATCGGTGATAACAAGGTCATAGGCATCGACATCAGAGCCGTAAGAGATTTCGTTATTGAAATCCTCCCAGGCCCGTTCTCCGCTACAAAAATGGGAAATATTGTACCCGGCCTGCGAAAGATGAGAGGTGATCAGCGCAGTAATACTTTTACTGTCTTCAACAAATAGTATCCTGCTTTCAGATCGCTTGGGATCAGCAATTTCTTCGGTAAAGCGAATAATCTGGTCGGTAATTTGCTGTAGATTTTTCTTTATGATAACCCTGTCTATACCTAACGAAGTATCTACTTTTGCAGATTGTTCATCGATGGTTAAATATAAAATAGACGCCTGATTATTGGTGTTATGATCATTGCAGTATTGAATTAACTGACTGCCATGGCCATCTTCCAGGTGCTGATTAACACAGATCACCTGATATTGCTCAGAATTTAAAAATGTTGTGGCTTCCTCGATGCTGCTGCAGATGTCGTTTTCAAAACCTTGCTGTCCGAGAATATTGTCCAGTAGCTGGCGATAAAGTCGACTATTTTCAGTGATAAGCGCACGCATAGCATTAAGTATAGGTCAGGAAATTAATTTCACTTTAAGTTCCTTTTAAAAAAAGGCCCGGGATCAAGCGTATCAATTGTCAATAATGGGGTATTCTGCTATCGTTCGCGTCCAGCCGAAGTTCACCTTTTCTTTATTTTTTTCAGGGTTTATGAGTCGATTCATATTTATCACTGGTGGTGTCGTATCATCATTGGGCAAAGGTATTGCATCTGCCTCTTTAGCAGCCATCCTCCAGGCTCGCGGACTAAGCATCAATATGATTAAACTCGATCCCTATATTAATGTTGATCCGGGCACCATGAGTCCGTTTCAGCACGGTGAAGTTTATGTAACCGATGATGGTGCAGAAACCGATCTGGATCTTGGGCATTATGAGCGATTTGCTAGCATTCGATGCTCCCAAAGCAGCAATTATACTACCGGTCGTATTTATGAAAATGTGATTGCCAAGGAACGCAGGGGCGATTATCTCGGCGCGACTGTCCAGGTGATTCCACATATTACCGACGAAATAAAGAATTCTGTTTTGAATAGCACTAATAATGCTGACATTGTGCTAGTGGAGATTGGTGGCACAGTTGGCGATATTGAATCTCTACCTTTTATGGAAGCTATCCGTCAACTTGGCTTTGAACTGGGCCACGAAAACGTTCTGTACATGCATCTAACCCTGATTCCATATCTACCAGCCGCTGGCGAAATCAAGACCAAGCCGACACAGCATTCGGTCAAGGAGCTTCGATCAATCGGTATTCAGCCCGATATCCTGCTATGTCGTGCTGATCGCGATATACCGTTGGAAGAGAGACGCAAAATAGCACTTTTCACCAATGTTGCCGAAGAGGCAGTTATTTCGGCTGTTGATGTAGATCATATATATAAAATACCGCGCGAACTTCATGAGCAGGGGCTTGATGAAATAGTCACCAAACGATTTGGTCTGGATTTACCTGCGGCAGATTTGTCCGACTGGGACAATGTCGTTAATGCAATGGAGGCTCCCGAACAGGAAGTCAGCATTGGCTTTGTTGGAAAATATGTTGACCATACTGATGCCTATAAATCGCTTAATGAGTCGCTCGATCATGCCGGCATCCATACCAACACGCGGGTTAAAATAGTCAAAATTGATTCAGACTTCATTGAGACTGATGGAACGGAATGTCTGAAAGAGCTTGATGCGATACTGGTTCCGGGGGGATTTGGCAGCCGAGGCATCGAAGGTAAAATCGCTGCGGTAAACTATGCACGTATTAATAACATACCCTATCTGGGAATTTGTCTGGGTATGCAGGTAGCGGTAATTGAATTTGCCAGAAACGTCCTGGGTCTGAGTAAAGCGCATAGTTCCGAATTTAACCCCAAGACACCAGACCCCGTCATTGCTCTGATTTCCGAATGGTTAAACCACGACGGATCAGTAGAAAAGCGTGATGAAAATGTAGACCTTGGCGGAACCATGCGTCTGGGTGCACAAACCTGTAAGCTTGTTCCCGGTACTACGACACGTAAAGCCTACAATGCGGAAGAGGTCAATGAAAGACATCGCCACCGATACGAATTCAATAATACCTATCTACAAAAATTACAGGATGCAGGTCTTGTCATATCCGGCCTTTCAGTCGATAACGAACTGGTTGAAATGATCGAACTGTCTGATCACCCCTGGTTTGTCGGTTGTCAGTTCCATCCCGAGTTCACTTCACATCCACGCGAAGGGCACCCTCTTTTTAACAGTTTCATCAATGCTGCGGCTACATTTCATCAGGCTAAAACATCATGAAACTATGCGACTTTGAGGTCGGTCTTGATCTGCCTCTGTTTTTAATGGCTGGTCCCTGTGTGATAGAGTCTGAACAACTGGCGATGGACACCGCTGGGCAACTGCAGCAGATATGCCAGAAATTATCGATACCCTTTATTTATAAATCTTCGTTCAATAAAGCAAACCGTTCCAGTTCCGTAAGCTTTAGAGGTTTAGGTACTGACAAAGGCCTGGCGATTCTGCAGAAAGTTCGTGAGCACTACCAATTGCCCGTTATAACCGATGTGCACGAAGACTCGCCGCTGGACGAAGTAGCGAGTGTGGTAGATGTACTACAAACGCCTGCCTTTCTCTGCAGGCAAACCAGTTTCATTCAAAATGTAGCAAAGCAAAACAAGCCGGTTAATATTAAAAAAGGCCAGTTCCTGTCACCCTGGGAAATGAAGCAAGTTGTTAACAAGGCACAGGAAACCGGCAATCAGCAAATTATGGTTTGTGAGCGAGGTGCCAGTTTCGGCTACAATAATCTAGTCTCTGACATGCGTTCACTGGCTGTCATGCGCAATACTGGTTGTCCGGTTATTTTTGATGCCACGCACTCGGTACAATTACCTGGCGGGCAGGGTGGTTCCTCCGGAGGACAACGTGAGTTTGTGCCGGTTCTAGCCCGTGCTGCGGTAGCCGCTGGTGTTTCCGGTGTTTTTATGGAAACTCATCCCGACCCATCTAAGGCGTTATGTGATGGCCCGAATGCCTGGCCACTGGATAAAATGGCGTCTTTGCTTGAAGTGTTAATTTCAATCGACCAGGCAGCAAAATCGATGACTTTTCACGAACAGGAATTGTTATAAATATAATTCTTTTTTTACGGTTTAATATTACGGAGTTCAAATGACCACCATCACTAAGGTGAAAGGTAGAGAAATTTTAGATTCAAGAGGAAATCCAACGGTTGAAGCCGAGGTAACCCTGTCTAATGGCATCGTTGGTAGAGCAGCAGCGCCATCCGGTGCATCAACCGGTGAACGTGAAGCTATCGAACTACGCGACGGTGATAAAAACCGCTACCTCGGCAAAGGCGTCACCAGAGCAGTCGGTCATATTGATAACGAGATTGCCAATCTGGTTTGTGGTATGGACTGCAACGATCAATCGGGTATTGATAAAGCCATTATCGATCTTGATGGCACTGACAACAAAAGTAATCTTGGTGCTAATGCTTTACTAGCCGTATCACTGGCCAATGCGCAGGCCGCCGCCGCCGATGCGAAACAGCCTTTATATCGTTATCTTGGTGGCGAATCTGCCCTCACTTTACCCGTTCCGATGATGAATATTATCAACGGCGGTGCACATGCAAATAATAGCGTTGATATGCAGGAGTTCATGATTCTTCCGGTTGGCGCTCCCAGTTTTTCAGAATCACTTCGCTACGGCGCTGAAATATTCCATTCACTAAAGTCTGTTCTCGATAAGAAAGGCCTGAACACTGCTGTTGGTGATGAGGGAGGGTTTGCGCCAGACCTTTCATCAAATGAAGCTGCGATTGAAGTCATACTCGAAGCAATAGAAAAGGCGGGTTATAAGTCGGGAGAAGATATATGTCTCGGGCTCGATATAGCCAGCTCTGAATTTTATGAGAATGGAAAATATATTCTAGCATCTGAAGGCAAATCCTTTGAAGCCGAAGGTTTTGTCGAATATCTGGATAACTGGGTAAATCAATACCCGATTATAACCATTGAAGATGCTATGGACGAGAGTGACTGGGATGGCTGGGAGATATTAACCAGAAAACTGGGTAATAAATTGCAGCTGGTCGGCGATGATTTATTTGTCACCAATACCAGTATTCTATCACGAGGTATTGAAAACAATATTGCCAATTCTATTTTGATTAAATTCAACCAAATCGGTACCTTAAGCGAAACACTTAATGCTATTTCTATGGCACACGATGCCGATTACACAACTGTCATATCGCATCGCTCAGGAGAGACAGAAGACGTTACTATCGCTGACCTCGCTGTTGCCACCAATGCCGGGCAGATTAAAACTGGTTCATTGTCTCGCTCGGACCGCGTGGCTAAATATAACCAGTTATTGAGAATAGAATCAGAGCTTGGTAATTCTGCCCTGTATCCAGGAAAGACTGCGTTTAGCAGGCTCTAAGAAATTTGTAGCCAATGGTTTTATGAAAATACTGATTGGTATTTTGATTATTTTATTTATCGGATTACAGTACAAACTCTGGTTCGGCGATGGTAGCTTGTCAGAAGTAGTGCAATTGTCAAAAGAGCTGGATACACAAAAAGAGAAGCTTCGATTGCTTGAAGAACGCAATCGTATTCTCGAAGCACAGGTTCTCGATCTGCAGAATGGACTGGATGCCTATGAGGAAAAAGCGCGAAACGACCTCGGAATGATCAAACAGGGAGAAACCTTTATCCAGTTGATACCTGGCGAGTCGGTTAACAGCAGTGGACAATAATTGTCCTGTATGGGCTGTTATACCAGCCTCGGGTATTGGCCAACGGATGCAGTCGGATCGACCAAAACAATACCTCTCGTTTTGTGGTAAAACGGTGCTTGAACATACTCTGGATCGATTACTGGCCTGCCCGTTAGTTCATGGAGCAATGCTAATTCTCAGAGAAGATGACTCCTACTGGCCTAATATTAACTATCAACCCGCTAAACCATTCCACGTTGCTGTCGGAGGGGAACATCGACAGGATTCGGTTATTAATGGTTTATCAAAGCTTTGCGATCTATTTGACGGTGTCTATGCTCTGGTACATGATGCCGTACGCCCTCTGGTGCCACAGTCTGATTTAATTAAATTAATTGAATCACTGGAAGCAAATAAACAGGGTGCGTTACTGGGATCACAAGTTGCGGATACCTTGAAGCAACAAAATAACCTGGGCTCAGTTGAGAAAACGATCAACAGGGATGGATTGTGGAGAGCTTTTACACCTCAGCTATTTGAAGCAGAAGTTCTTCTGGATGCCCTGCAAAAAGCCAGGCGCTCAGGTCAAATTTTAACCGACGATTCATCGGCTATAGAAGCTGCGGGGTATCAACCATTGCTGGTGGAAGGTAGTACTGAGAATATTAAAATTACCTTACCTGCGGATCTGCAACTGGCTGAAGTTATATGGAAAAATCAGTAATCGCCGTTGACTAGACTAACAATATTAAAAGTACAATAAATAGAGCTACAAGGGCCATAGGTACGATATAGCCCATCCAGTCATTCATACTGCCTTTTGGGGAATGTTTAATAGCTTCACGCGCGCGTGGGAACAGCATCGCCACCATGGCGAGTAAAAATAGTGCGCTACCAATCTGCAGCCAGTTCATAATTTAGGGTTCCAAAACAAATAAGCCCCGAAATACGGGGCTTATAGTTAAACTTTACTACCAAATATTAATCGTCGCCAAATGCACCTAGCAAATGCAACAATGCCTGGAACAGGTTCAAAATAGACAGGAACAGACTTGCAGTCGCCATAATATAATTGGTTTCACCGCCATGAATCATGGAAGATGTCTGATATAGAATCAAACCACTCATAATCATAACTACCGCGGCGTTAATAGCCAGAAACAGGGCTGGAATTTGCAGAAATATATTGAGAATGGCTGATCCCAGAACAACCAGCAATCCAACCATCAGAAAGCCGCCCATAAAGCTAAAGTCTTTTCGAGTTGTAAGGGCATAACCAGACAGCGCCAGGAATATAGCCCCAGTACCACCCAATGCAGTCATTACAATGCTGGGATTAACAGAAAGGTAATAGCTGAGAATCGGGCCAAGTCCGAGACCTAACAGTCCAGTGATACCGAATAGTACCGGAATACCTGCAGCAGAATTAGCGGTGCGTGGTAAAACAAACCAGAGCATGACGATGGCGGCAATATCAACCATAAGAGCGACGCCATGTGACACGCCCGTCGCCACCCCAATAAAGGCAGTAACGCCACTAAACAACAGCGTCATCGACA
The DNA here is from genome assembly GCA_024222685.1 of Gammaproteobacteria bacterium. Taxonomy (GTDB): domain Bacteria; phylum Pseudomonadota; class Gammaproteobacteria. Next base: position 33,586 of record JAAEOZ010000274.1, read on the forward strand.
ATAATATATAGGTATTCTTAATAAGTTTATTGGTTTGTAGAATCGCATCAGGTGAGCGCACTACAGTAGTATTTAGTTGCATTTCTTAATCTCCGTTGATTAAAACTCTTCTGTACCTCTGCTCATTCTATGTGTCTAAACCTTTCATATCAAGGGAATAATAACCATATTTATCAAAGGTTTAATAGTAACCAGAATTAGCACAATTTAATTTGCATTTTCAAGCATATATGGGCAGTCGATGTAGAATTCAAGACCAGAAAAAATATCAAATTAGCGGATGACTCGGCCTGTTAAATGTTTATAATACGCCGCTATCTGACTTCGCGACCAACACCCGGTACAGGAGACAGAAAGATAAATTTCTGGAGAGCTGGCTGAGTGGTCGAAAGCGGCGGTCTTGAAAACCGTTGAGGAGAAAT
>JAAEOZ010000275.1 GCA_024222685.1 Gammaproteobacteria bacterium
CTCAACTGGGATTAGCGTTACACACGTCTCTTCGGTTGTAACTTTAAGCCAGATGCCAGGTAGTTGAAATATTACTGGTAGCTGGCTTTTTTGTTTGTTGAAAAGAAAAAAGGGAACGTAGAAAAAGGAGAAGAAAAAGGGTTGCTCGATCCGAGTTGGGGACTTAGTGATACATCTGATGAAATTGATTATGTGAACAAATATGATTATATTGGGATTCGTTCCTCATCCCAACCTACGCATTATCAAGATTAACGACTCTCCTGAATTTCCTTAGCAAGCCAGACTTTAATAAGCGATTGATAAGGCATGTCTCGTTTATTAGCTTCTACTTTTATGCGATCTAATAAACCTTCAGGCAATCTTAATGAAATAGTCTTTGTTGAAGGTTTAAGGTTCGGTAAAACAGCACGTTCAGCTTTGCTCAAATCCAGATATTCACTCGAATCGTGGCTTTCCCAAAATTCACGCTCTTCTTTTTCAGTTTTAAAATCAGGTATTTTCTTAAGCTTTTTCATAAGTCATTCTCTAGCCTCATAATCGTTTTCACTCTCCGATCATGAACGACTTCAACACCTTCTTCAAGCTCATCTCATATTGGAGAAGACTGGCGCTTGCTAATCACAGAACACAGGCATAGGATGGTATAACTAAAGTGTGGAGCCAAAGGAAAGGTGACATGAATAAGCTCTATCGAGGGGCAGTTTTTTTCTTATTTTTCTGGCTCGTCGCTTGTGGTGGTAGTTCAAGTTCTTCATCCGACGACAATACCAGTGAGACTCTACCCGTCACGGTAAATTTATCCAACGTGACACTTACCGCCGGACAACCAACCACCATCACCCACCGACTCTCGTCCCTTGCTGGACCTTTTACCAATATCCAGATAGATCTGGTGAAAACGCTGGAATCGGCCGACCTGACAGTTAGCCCATAAGCGGAATATATGTCGTGAATATTCATCACCTGTTATCACTAATAATCAGTGTCCTGATTAGTCTCTCATTCACCGCCTGCGGTCAACAGAAAGCACGGTCTGCTCCGGAAATAGTTGAAAATAATACTCCCACAACCGAAAGCCTGGCTTTCATGGAACGCTATTATGCGGCACGTGCTGCGGGTAAATATGCATCACGCAACGATATTCCCCTGCAGATATCGGTGCGTGTAGGCCCGGCGACCGACCCGGAGGTATGTACCACAGGAAAATTGTACGGACCCTTTACCGTCACCGACAATCTGGTCGATGCTAGCCCAACAGTACAGGCCGACCAGCCTACATTGAGTCTGGCAAATAATGGCGAACTGGCCATTTGTACTATCATCACCTCACCGGTCAATGCCACGCTGGATTTTTCCCTCGACAGTGTTCATATCGACACCGAAAAATGTACCGAGTCGGCCGCATCGATGGGCGGTATCTGGCGCGGTGACTACAGCTGTAGCAGCGCCTGTGGTAACGAAAGTGGCAACATCACCCTGATTCTGTTGAAGGATGATCATAGTGCCAGCTATACCGATGACGAAGCCAGCTACGAGGGTTCTGTGTGCGGTAACCAGTTTAAATTCTCTGGCGGAAGTTCAGGCTACGAAGAAAGTGGCACATTTACTCTCAACACTAACGGAACGGCCAGCAAAACATCGCAATACCAGGAAATAGGTGGCTCCTGCAGCGGCGAGTGTTCGGACCCGGTGTTGCAGCTAATATCCACCACAAGCCTGGTTGATGATTTCGATGATGGTTCACAGGCAGGTGTATGGGTAGCCAGCGCGCTCAACACTCAAGACGATGTGAACGGCTGGACCTACAGTGAAAGCGACAGCCTGTTGCAAGTAACCGATCTGACGCCCGATACGATTTACAGCCAAAGCGGTCAATCACCCTGGAGTCAACTCATACTGGATCACCAGATGAATGCACTGGACGACTTTATCGTCGAGTTCACTATAAACTGGCAGGCGGATGACAACACCGCCATGCAATACCTGTACGTTCAACTGTTCGAATCCGGCAATGGGCCACGCATCGCCTATGCCGGTTTCAGCGACGCCTGGATCGGCGCCAGTGGTCAACAGATTTCTGTGGTAGGTAGTGATGTATTCAGTTCAGGTATCGGCACCCTGACCAATACCGGCTCGGCTTCCGTTAAGATTGTGCGTATAAGCGGTAACACCCGGGTTCTGTGGAACGGCAGCGAGATACACCAGGGTATGACGACCGGCAACCTGGGACGTGTCTCACTAAATTTTGGACACTACCCTTACGATAACAACAACGGTGCAACCTCCTCCTTTGGCGCATTAAGCGTCGATCGAATTCGAGTTACCGGTATTGAAAATTAAACTACCCCGCCGCAAGCAGCGGGGAGTTGAATCCTCAGTGGTTTAATATTAAAGGTATACAGCCAGCTATCTCCACCTGCTAACATACCCCACTTCCAAACAGAGACCCCACCATTGTTAGCCAGCTACGACTTATGGATTATTGCATGGTGCTTCTTCGCTCTTTGCTGCGGTGGGTTTATCAAGGGTGCTCTTGGCGTTGGCACGCCCCTGTTGACGGTGCCGATGATGGCAATGGCACTGCCTCCTCAAATGGCTATAGCCATCATGGCGATACCTGTCGTAGTTGCTAATCTCTGGCAATTTTCTCAGGCACAACGCAGTTCTACAGTGGTCAGAAATTTCTGGCCCTGTTTTGTCGGAATTCTGATCGGTACCTGGATCGGTGTAAAAATATTATCGATGATCGACGAACATACTTTGCTCATAATTGTTGGCATTGCGGTAATCGCCTTTGCGCTCTTACAGGGCTCCAGTTACCGTTTTTACCTGGCCGACGTGCTAGTTAAGCCGGTGGGGATTATTTTTGGCATTTCGAGTGGCATTATCGGTGGCATTTCCTCTTTTTTCGGCCCAATGCTGGTGTCTTATCTGATGTCTATTCGTAACCTCGATAAAAATCAGTTTGTCAGCACGATTAGCTTTCTCTATATCAGTGCAGTGATTCCCTGGGCTATCAATCTTTATATGTTTGGACTACTCGATCACGAAACCTTAACTCTGTCTCTACTCGGCACCTTACCGGTAACACTAGGCCTGGCCCTTGGACTGAAGGTTCGTCGGTATATTAGTGAAAACAAATTTAAATATTTTATTATCAGTATATTACTGATTTCTGGTGCTTCGATGCTGTGGAGGGCCATTCAATAAGCCCGGAACAGGCGATTGAGTTAAGCTAGACAGCCGCAAACGGCTGGTATACCATCGATTCGAGAACAAAAATAAACTCAGTACTAAAACAGCAAACATCAGAGGAGGCATCTCATGAGTCTAAAGCAGCAGCTGACAGGCACAAGCATTCTATTTGTATCAATGGCATTATCCGTAAATACAGCATTCGCCGCGTGTGCTACTGACAATCTACCAGCATCGAAAGCTGGGCCGGGTGGTTACCCCGCTCGCGCATTAACTATGGTCGTTCCTTACGGGCCTGCCGGTGGTTCAGGACAGGTAGCACAGGCAATGGCCCAGGCCGTGAGTGACCTTACAGGTGTTTCGATTAATAGAGACCATAAGCCTGGTGGCTCAGGTACAGTCGGAATGACCGCATTTATGGCAACACCAGCCGATGGTTATACCGTTCTTGA
>JAAEOZ010000276.1 GCA_024222685.1 Gammaproteobacteria bacterium
ATCATCGGATTCATGCCCATCATTGGGTTCATTCCCATCATTGGATTCATGCCCATCATTGGATTCATTCCCATCATCGGATTCATGCCCATCATTGGATTCATTCCCATCATCGGATTCATACCCATCATTGGATTCATGCCCATCATCGGGTTCATACCCATCATTGGATTCATTCCCATCATTGGATTCATTCCCATCATCGGACTCATGCCTGCCATTGGATTGGCTGGCATAGATGGCATATGGTTCATCATCGTATTCGGCATTTGTATCGCAGAGCCCTGGTGCGCATTCAGTTTTTCCATTTCCTGCTGATCATGACAGGCCATGCATCCGGTGTTCATGTTCTGCATCTGTAACTGGCCATTCATAATATTACTCATCAAAGTTTGCCAGACCTGTGGATCCATTGCTTTTTTCATGGCTGGCGACTGATCTGTTGTGCTATTTTGAGTGGTATCAGCAAAAACAGTTGATATCGTCAATACTAACGAGGCAACACATAAATTAATAATTCGCATAATTGTTATCCTTTAAAAGTCACCTGTGGCTGCGCCTTCCATAATATAATGCAACGCGCTTCGAATACGTTCCGCTTCTTCGCGAAGTTTTTTATCCAGCACGCTATTCGGGTTTTGAGAAAAGTTTAGCCAGTTGACATTCCAGTCGAGCGTCATCACCCAGAGCTTGCCTTTAGCATCTTCCAGCAAGGCTATCCGACAGGGTAGATAAACAACAAACTCGGGAGCATAGTCAAGAATACTGCGTGCCACCATCGCATCGCAGAAATGGAAAATCTCAATACGTGGAGTCGGCTTGCCGGTGATAGCCTCAATATCTTTATATAGTGGACTATGGCCGACAAATTTAAAATTTACTTCATTAGCACGTAACTTCATCGATTCAATCGCATCATCGAACGAGACGTCTTCGGCTACTTCCATCTTGTCGGCCATGATCGAAATCATGTCTCGCATTGACAGCGGGCTCATCATCATCATGGTTTGATAAAGATTGCGCTTGGCTTCATCAGAGAGTACTCCCGAAACCGTATTCGGTTCAAAATTACGCTTTGACTGGGTAGGGAACATCGGGATTGTCATTGCAGGTACTTTTTCCAGCGACTGATTGGCGCCATCAACCATGCCTAGCATCATATTAGTATTGGCTGCTCTCAACATAGCATCGAGCACACCGAAACGCGTTATCTCATCCATCGGAAGACTCATAAAATGCTGCGCCATCAAATTCATCCACTGAAAGCTCATCCAGTTTTGCTGCATCGCGAACATGGGATTTACAGTGACGGCTGAAGTCGTACCCTGAGCCTGCACAGGTGCACTCAAAGACAATGCCAAAATTAACAGATATGTGTAACGGCGTAATAACATGGGTATCCCCTTTTTACTCCTGCCAGTCAGAGTGACAGTTTTATTTATTTGTTTATAAATCTTCTAAACGACGCAATCTATCCGGAAGAAAGTGCATATCGGCGAGTACGGTTACCATCGCATCAAATGTCGAACTCTCTTCATGCACCATGCGGTAATATTGAAACTTCATGGTCATCATGCTGGATACCACGATCCCGGCAATGGAAACAAAAGAACCCACTGCCATGGTGGAAAAACCGGTTATACCCTGACCTATAGTGCAACCCAGTGCAAGCACACCACCTATACCCATTAACAGGCCACCAATTATATGCCGGAAGAAATCATCCCAGGCGACGAACCACTCGATACGGATGCGACGAAAAATTAATGTATATAGGAAAGAACCGCTCACTACACCAAACAGTAATATCACACCCAGAGACAGGTAGGCGAAATCGAAGCCCCGATACAAATATTGCGCAAGATGTGCTGTAGGGCCGATAAAGGTCACCGATTGTGCCCCCGATGCATAAGGTGGTTCATCCATAAACTCGATTTCCTCAATCAACACCAGGCCTTCCGGGCCGGCGGTTAAATACCAGCCGAGCAATGCCAGGCCACCGACAACAATACCGGTAATAATAAGCAACCACTGCTTCCTGAATTCAGCCGACATGAAAACCCAGACTAATTGTATACCGCCAACTGTGAGAGGAACCAGCAAATGCAGTGTGGCTGTATCTTCAGTGTCGGTAGTTACCGCAATAATACTGGCGATATCCTGGCCACTTGCACCCATTTCGCCAAAATCAATACTCAGTGGATTCATCCATTGCAGGAAGACGTTGTAGTCAAAACTGGTGAAAAACATCAACGAAGCGCCGGCAGTTATCATCAACAACACGACTAATGACTTCAAATTCCCCTCGCCGAGACGAACCAGTGTTTTATTACCGCAACCACTGGCCAGTGACATGCCGATGCCAAACATCACGCCACCAACCAGATGCCGAAGCCAGACAAAATTACTAAAGCGGTAAGGTGGCGTTGAGGTTTCGTTACTGGTGGTCAGGCTCATGTCTAAAACGCCCAGGTATTCGAGCAATCCTACACCGACGACGGTGATAGCTATAGCCAGAACCCAGCAACGCATGCGATTTAAATCACCAAAATTGGCCCAGTCAGCAACTGCACCCATGGTGCAGAAATTCACCTTGTTTGCCAAAGCGCCGAAAATCAGCGCTATAACAAAAAACCAGATCAGATACTGACTATATAAATCTAACTCCACTAAAATCTCCGGCTATAACTCGCAGCAATTTCATATTGATCCATTTCGAGTTCGATTTCCTGTGAAGTGTCGAAGGTATTACTACCATTAACATCGACACCAGGTGCATACATTAACGCAAAATTAAATTCACTATCGCTATCAATCATACGCGTAAAGCCGAAGGTGATATGCTCTTCCATGACGCCGGGAGCGAGGATATTGAACAACACTTCTTCATCGGGAATCGGTTGATCCGTCATGCTGTAACCGAAACGCCAGGTCCAGGTATCATCAGTTTTCCACTCGTAACCAAGTTTAACAATTGTCATGTCTTCCCAGCCAAATCCGGCACCATCTGAGCCACCAAGACATCCAGTTGCCGACGTTGGCCCACAACTCCCGTCTGTTAACGGCGCAATGCCATTTGAAACGGCAGCGACATCTTCATAATTGATTTGTTGTACATCTACCAGAAATACGCGTTCATTGCTGATTTGCCAGGCCAGGCCAACGGTGAAAGTTGACGGAATATTAAAGTCTCCCTCTTCTGCAAACAAACCGGAATAGTCATCGAGTTCACCCATATTGATTTCGGGTTGAAAAGAAGCGCCTAAGGTTATACCTGGTGATAATTCTCCCTGTATACCGAGGCGTATCCCAATACCAGTTGAGGAATCGCTACCATTATTGGAAAGCTTGGAACTGTCCGTAGAAAATGGTGCAAAATTACCAAGACCGGTTGCTTCAAAAGTCTGATAAACCACTATGCCACTAATTCCCCAGGAAGCTGATTCAGAAATTTTCTGGGAGTAAGTTGTGGAAATAAAAAGTTGAGCCAGATCGACACCAGTTTTGCCATTACCGAAGGTACCTGGAACCTCAAAATTCGTACCAGTGTTGGGATTTGGGCCTAGTATCGCCGATCCACCCTTGTATTCCGTGTTCATTCCTCCATTACCATAAATCGACAGACCAATAGAGCTTTCATTATCGA
>JAAEOZ010000277.1 GCA_024222685.1 Gammaproteobacteria bacterium
CAAAAATTTCAGATTCCAACCGCGCGATTTTCTTCGCTAGCGATTGCGGATCAACTTTATACTCACCACTTTGAATGGCTTTCTTCAGTTTGTCGACCTTTTCTTGATTTACCGGCGCATCTGCGCTTTTCTTCTGCACCTGACTAAGCTGCTGCGCAGACTGTGTCAACGACACCGAGTCCTGACGGGGCGCGGTGGTTGCCTGTTGTGCCTGAGCAGTTGCCGCTTGTTTAGCTGCAGACTGATTCTGTTGGGTTTGCTGCTGCGTGTTGACTTTGTTATTGTCAACAGGCGCTTTGGGTAACCCATTGTTTACGTTATTAATTGCCATAATTAATTTCCACTACCTTTGAAACCTCAGTATATATATCGGCCAAAGGCGGATTATCTTTAGATCTAATTACAACTAAATTCTGACTTGTGCTTTGCCAAGCATATCATAAATTTACAACGACTTCCTGCGTACTCGCGACTTCGGCGACGACCGTTTTTCTGGAGTTGCTGTTTTCGACTCTGATGGTGTCGCCAATCACACCATCCTGCTGAGCAATGCCCGATGTTTTAACGGCCATGCCTGCGGCGCGAGCACTAATGGTAATTCTATC
>JAAEOZ010000278.1 GCA_024222685.1 Gammaproteobacteria bacterium
AAGAACCAGCCGATCCAAAGTATCTTTATCACGCATGGACTGCTTTGTTTTCAACAAACCCTCGAGGTTCAGTGTCCGAACCAGAATCCCATCCAAATCAATCGTTTCCGAATAGGGTTTCAATGTTTCGTAGGTTTCACCGCAGGTTCCAAAAAGCAGATCGATCACTACCTCATCGGCCAGGCGTATGTTTTCCCCCTCGTCGAACCAGGCTGGTTCGAGATTGGCAGATTCTTTATCCGCAAGAATCAATAATGCGTCGATAATTGCTCTCGATGCAGCAGAATTGGCCGGCACCAGAAGGTCGATATCTTCGGTTGCTCTATGATAACCGTGCGAAAACAAGGCATATCCGCCAATCAGAATATATTTGGCGTTCTGTTCATTGAGAGAACGGATTACCTTTTTTAAATCCTCGAAAGTGGCCGGGCGACTGTATTCAGTGCCCTGCATTGCGCACCATGCCCTCGATCATGCATTCATCCCAATGTCTATTGGCTTGTTCATGCGAAGCGTATCGATAAATTCCTTTTGGGAAAAACGTAGTATTCCCAGTGGGGAGTTTGTGAATTTCATCGTTAAAAACTGATCCTTGGCACAATAATGTAGCTGAAGGCGTGTCTGATATCGGGCGAGCTTTTCGTGATCCAACAATTCGCATGATGTTTCCAGACTGCAGTTGAAGCCATCCAGGCAGGGTGCATTCCATATACTATGGGAATCCCTCGTTAGTGTGATAGGCGCATGAAATGCGCCCAAACAAACTGTAACCGTTCACTCCCCCCCATTATTTGGAAATCCAGCCTCTACTCACACTCCGGGCAGGAAGAAGGGTGAGCCTTCCGAAAAACGCCGTGAATACATCCATGTAGGCTCGGTCATAGCATCCCTGCTATGAACGTTTTC
>JAAEOZ010000279.1 GCA_024222685.1 Gammaproteobacteria bacterium
AACCTGTTCAAGGAAGTAAAGACTCTCAAATCGCGGTCAAAAGCGGGGCCATATCGGCGCATTTTTTCCGCAAACAGCGACTGGGCAAAGCGATAAAGCTCGATGTCTAATTCATTGTACGCTTCAATCGTTCGAATAGTATCCGTGGGTAAATCCCGTTTTCGCGGCCGATTGTCTGTAACATTGACTCTGGTATAGAATGGCAGTTTCCAGCCCAGCGCTTTTTTAAGCAAAAGCAGGGTTTCGTCAAAACGATCTATCAAACCGACAACGGCAAAATGCTCCCGTATATTTTGCCGCGCTGTTTTCAGAATATCCGCAGAGTAATCGCCATAATTCAAATAAGGGGCTTCCAACCCCGCCAGATACTTTGTTTGACTATTGTCAAGTTCTGTCGATAAACCGCTGGCGGCGTATGCCTTCAAATCCATCTGGCGAGATGTAACCTCCTCATAAAGATAATGGGTGGGCGTGCGCAGCACATAATAGTAATGGGAGATTATGCGATCCACCGGATCGCGCAGCAATGTTATGTAAGTATATGGCTGGGGTAAGAATTCGTGGACGCCAAATCCTTCATGCCCCCGGAACACCCTTATTTTGGCCCGTTTCTCATCAGACAGAGCGCGAAGACGTTCAAGCCGGGCGTCGGCCGATTGCAATGGCGTTGATGTTCTAATTGTGCCCGGTTTGACAGAAACATATGCGGTGTAAACATTGTCTGCATGATGCTGCCGGTCAATGATAGTTGAAAGCGTGCTGCCCGCCGCTTTGGGGATATGAATGAAAATAACAGTTTGCATAGGCGTATTATCTATACTCGTGCAATCTTTTGCGTTATAAAAGAGTTGGAGTTTTCAGAGTGGGCTAATCTTCTTGAAGATTAACGAATTAATACTGGCATTGGTTTCTCTGGAGCCGGGGCCTCCCAGGCCCCGGCTCTATACCAGCGCTATTTTTTTAATTCACAACAAGATTGGCTCACTCTTAAACGCGCCAACTTATCGAACAATTATCGGTAAGAAAACGCGATATGACACGGTTATCTGGAAACTATGCAAGGTGAACCCGACAAGGTTCTCGATCTGAACGGTAACGTCATAATCTCCTATCATGTCTGGCGTCCAAGATATTTCTCCTGTGGTTTCATTGATGGTCATTCCTAACGGCGCGCTCTCTAATATATATATTGGCGTTGGATAACCGGTCGCATCTATGTTATAGGCGTAAGCGCTGTTGATTCCGGCTTCTGTTACGGCCGTAGACGTAACCACAGGCAGCGCGCCAACCATAATCGTAAAATGCTGCACGCTAGATCCAGTCGCATTTTTGGCGACTACAGAAACATTGTACTCGCCTGTGCTGGTAGGCGTCCAACTAATCACGCCAGTTGTTTCATCTATGTCCATCCCCGCGGGCGCGGTTGTCAACGAAAATGTTGGCGTTGGATAAGCGGAGGCGATTACTTCATAAATGTAATTGCCATTGACGAGAGCTTGGGTTACG
>JAAEOZ010000280.1 GCA_024222685.1 Gammaproteobacteria bacterium
CCTGTTTATCGTCACGGTGGTATTCTCGATCCGAATGCCGGTACGATTCAGCCCTTAAGTTACGTTCGTGGTCTGGCCAAAGCGGTCAGCGGACTGGGTGTGCAGATTTTCGAGGAATCGCCATTGATCAGTTTGCAGCAGCAAGGGGATGGCTGGCTGGCTAAAACGACTTTTGGAGAGGTTTCAGCCGATAAAGTTGTTCTGGCAACGAATGCCTATGCAGATGGAAAGACTCAGCAGGTGCGGGATTCTATGCTTCCAGTGTTTATCTTTCACTGTGCAACCAAACCGTTGCCACCGAAAATAGCCGAGAGCATTCTTCCTCAAGGGCATGGTATCTGGGATACGCAGACACTGCTCACTTCTTCCAGAATTGACGAATCCGGACGCCTGATCATGAGCAGTGCGGGCAGTTTGCATGGCATGGCAAAGATGATTCGACAGGGCTGGATGCAGCGCTTACGCAATCGGCTTTACCCACAAACCCGAGGAACGTCATGGGCTTATCAGTGGACAGGGCAAATTGGTGTCACTTCCACAAAAATCCTTCGCGTACAGTTGCTGGCACGCGGTTTATTCGCACCTGCTGGATTCAATGGTCGTGGTATCGGTCCTGGAACTGTTATCGGTAAACATCTCGCCGCAACACTGATGAGTGGCAATCGTGATGGATTCCCGTTTCCGGTCGAAGCGCTTTATCGGGAGTGTTGGCGCAAGCCTCGCGCTTTATTTTACGAGTATTCAACCCTCGGCTTACAGCTGTTGCCATAGAAATCACTTGTTCTACTCCACTCATACTTTTAATTTGTGCAGTGCCACACTAGAATGATTCATTACATCTTATTCAACCCTGGACAGGATTGATCAATGAAAGAAACTAAATCAACACAGTCAGATCGCACCCAGTTTGACTGGCAGGATCCGATGTTTTTCGATCAGCAGCTCAGCGACGAAGAACGCATGATTCGCGATGCCGCCTATGACTATTGTCAGGATCGCCTTATGCCGCGAGTTAAACAGGCAAATCGGCAAGAAGTGTTTCATCGAGAAATCATGACCGAACTCGGTGAACTCGGATTGCTCGGTGCTACTATCCCCGAAGATTATGGATGCGCCGGTGCAAATTATGTTTCCTACGGCCTGGTAGCACGCGAAGTCGAGCGTGTCGACAGTGGTTACCGCTCGGCAATGAGTGTGCAATCGTCGCTGGTAATGCATCCGATTTATGCTTATGGCACTGAAGAACAACGTCAAAGGTATTTACCTGTTCTTGCCAGTGGTGAAAAAGTTGGCTGTTTCGGCCTCACTGAACCCGATGCCGGTTCAGATCCGGGGAGTATGAAAACTACCGCCACGCCAGTTGATGGCGGCTACCAGTTAAAAGGTGCGAAAATGTGGATTACCAACTCGCCAATTGCCGATGTAATGGTGGTCTGGGCCAAACTTGATGACGTAATCCGTGGTTTTATTCTTGAACGAGGTATGGATGGTTTATCAACGCCAAAGATTGAAGGAAAGTTTTCACTGCGTGCCTCGGTTACTGGTGAAATTGTTATGCAAAATGTTTTCGTGCCGGAGGAGAACTTGCTACCCAATGCAAAGGGATTAAAAGGCCCTTTCGGTTGTTTGAATCGAGCACGATATGGCATCGCCTGGGGTTCGCTCGGTGCTGCGGAATTCTGCTGGCACGCGGCGCGTCAATATACCCTTGACCGAATTCAGTTTGGTCGTCCACTTGCAGCCACTCAACTAATTCAGAAAAAACTCGCCGACATGCAAACAGAAATCACCCTGGGGCTACAGTCCTGCCTGCAAATGGGGAGACTCATGGATGCGAATAATTGTCCGGTTGAGTTAGTCTCTTTGATGAAGCGCAATAACTGTGGTAAATCGCTGGAAATCGCTCGAGTTGCCCGCGATATGCATGGCGGTAACGGTGTCTCCGACGAGTTTCATGTAATCCGCCATGTCATGAATCTGGAAGCAGTGAATACCTACGAAGGTACCCATGATGTCCATGCGTTAATACTGGGCCGCGCACAAACAGGTATCCAGGCTTTTAGTTAATGGCTGGGCCGCTAACAGGCTTTCGTGTACTTGATCTAAGTCGTATTTTGGCCGGTCCCTGGGCCAGTCAAATGCTTGCGGATCTAGGCGCTGAAGTAATCAAGGTTGAACGCCCCGGTAACGGTGATGATACGCGTGGTTGGGGGCCGCCATATATGCCCGATGAAATGGGTGTGTCAACCGGTGAGGCTGCTTATTTCCATTCCGCCAATCGTGGCAAAAAGTCTGTCTGTATCGACATGTCGAAAGCTCAGGGTCAGGCTTTGATCAAAGATCTGGCCTGCCAAAGTGACATACTGATTGAAAATTTTAAAGTTGGTGGGCTGAAAAAATATGGACTCGACTATAACAGTCTGAAAAGTATTCATCGGAAACTGGTTTATTGTTCGATCACAGGTTTTGGGCAGGTCGGGCCTTATGCCGATCGCGCCGGTTACGATTTCATGATCCAGGCCATGGGCGGCATGATGAGTGTTACCGGTGAAGTTGACGGTGAACCAATGAAAATTGGTGTTGCCTTAGCGGATGTGTTAACCGGTTTATATGCCGCGAATGCGATTCAGGCAGCCTTGATTCATCAGCTTAAAACTGGTGAAGGGCAATATATAGACATGGCATTGCTCGACGTGCAGGTGGCTACACTCGCCAACCAGGCAATGAACTACCTCGCGACTGGCGTCAACCCGAAACGACTGGGTAACGCGCATCCCAATATTGTGCCATATCAGGCATTTAAAACTGCCGACGGTTTCATGATTCTGGCGGTTGGTAACGATGCTCAGTTCAAGCGTTTCTGTGAGTTGGCCGAACGTGATGATTTGATTGTAGATAAGCGTTTTGAAACTAATAGTTCCAGAGTAAAACACAGGGAAAAACTGGTACCAATAGTGACTGAAATCATGACTACTAAAACGACTGAAAACTGGTTAGATGTACTCAATCATCGAGGCATCCCCTGTGGGCCGATTAACAATATCGATCAGGTTTTTACCGATCCCCAGATTCAGTTTCGAGGCATGCAACAAATCCTCAATCATCCCACTGCGGGCAAGGTGGTCAGCGTTGGTAATCCGATTAATTTATCCGCAACACCGATTGAGTATGACCTGGCACCACCAGTGCTTGGGCAGCATACGGATGAAGTGCTGGAATCTGTTCTAAATTTGGAGGAAGGTCAAATTGCAGAGTTTCGGCGGGTCGGGGTGATTGACTGAAGACATGGGAGTTAATTTTCCAGCAGAAGTTTTTCACCCGTAGCCAAATAAAACCAATAACTCAAAATACCTCTGCCGATGCATAATTGTGAGCCATTTCAAAAATTTCTCTCGATAACCTTTATAAGCAGAATATCAACACGCTTGCCCTGTGATTGAGGTCACAACTTAAATGTTAATATTGCCTTTTTTTGACCGCAAGTTTAAAAACATGGGTTAATACAATTTATTAAACCCTTGAATTGCTTATGATTTTTTCATTGATGAATTTTGAGATAGTTATGAGTATATTCCAAATCAGTAAGAGGCTCCGATATTTTTGTCTTCCTGGCATGCTTTTAGTTCTGGCAGCCTGTGGCGGCGGATCTGGATCAAATACAGATACTACAGCAGATAACGCAACTGCAGTAGCAAAGGACCTCGAACAAATTATCATCAATCCATTTTCAGAAATCTTCCCTGTAGGCAATCATGTGGTTTTATCGTCTACCGCAATTTATTCTGACAATTCGCATGAAGATATTTCAGATAAAGTATCATGGTCTGTCAACGATCAAAGCAGTGCTTTAGTCGATAACAATGGAAATCTGACACTGCTTGATGCGGGCAGTATTACGGTGACTGCATCTTTTCTCGGAACCAGTGCTCGTAAACAGATTACCATTTCAGCTGCCACTCTTGATTCAATCGATATCGTTCCACAACGCCTGGATATTGCATCCGGACTGCAACAGAGTTATCAGGCATTCGGGAATTTTTCAGATGGCAGTTCCTATGATATTAGTCATCAGGTTGAGTGGCAAAGCGATAATATACAGGTGATTGAGTTTAACCAGGCAAGCGCGACTTCGAAGGCAGTTGGCTCAGCAAATATACTAGCAACAATGGGTTTAAAAAGAGGCCAGGCTACAGCGACTGTTAACTCAGCAGTTTTACAACGTATAGAGTTCGCTACGGTCAGTCCAGCAATCGAAGTCGGGTATCAGGTCGCTATGCAGGTGATAGGTTTTTACAGCGATGACATAGCTCGTAATATTACCGATCAGGTCGTCTGGTCGGTTGACGATAGCAGCGTTGCAACTATAGAAGATAACACTTCAACTCTTACCGGCTTATCTGCTGGGGCGGTTCATTTAAAAGCCAGCTTCTCTGGATTCTCAGTTGAGCAGGTTGTGAATGTTAGCCAGGTAAACTTGATAGGTATTGAGATTTCACCGGAGCACTCATCAATTGCGGCGGGACAGAAACTATCGTTTCTGGCAACGGCAATATTTGCTAACCAGACATCTCGCGACATTACTTCTTTGGTAACCTGGGAGTCAGGTGACAACTCCGTGGCCGTTGTTGATAATCGTCCAGCCCACAATGGTAAAAGCCTGAGTTTTAAACCGGGCATCACGACTATTACAGCCACATATTCAGGGCAAACTTCAAATACCACTTTAACTGTTACCGATGCTGAGCTGACTAATATTGAAGTTTCGCCAGCTTCAATATCCCTGGCGAAAGGTATGCAGTATGATTTCGTTGCTACTGCATTTTTCTCAGACGGGTCTCAGCAGCGAGTCACGGACGAAGTGACCTGGTCTAGCACCTCAACAATTGTTACCCCTGTTTCGGCACAAAATAATGGCCAGTTTCAAACTAATGAATCTGGGTCTGTATTGGTTGTAGCTTCGCTTAATCAGAAACAGGGATACGCACAGGTAGAAGTTTCAAGTGCTACTCTGGATAGC
>JAAEOZ010000281.1 GCA_024222685.1 Gammaproteobacteria bacterium
TCGGTGCGCATGCTGGAGTATTTATTTGCACAAACCCTGAATCTGTCACCGGGTGCTTATTATCGGCGATTAAGGCTACAAACTGCTCGACGCATGGTGGTGGATACCAGACTGCAACTGCAGGAGATTGCGATACGAACCGGGTTTAACTCCTTGTCGGCTTTTTCACGGTTATTTAAACAGTATTATCGGCAGTCACCGGGGGAGTGTCGGCGACAGGCTGGGTGAAAAAACTGACTAGAAGACAATCAGTGTTAGATCTGTAAATTTGATATCTCACCTGTTGAACTATATGATTGGAATATCTACGCCAATGGCGTATAATTGATGAACTAATGGTTATAGTAGAAACGAGCGTATTTACTAAACTCATCCAGGAACTGATGGATGATGATCATTATAAAGAATTACAGGAGGCATTGGTAAATCGCCCTGATTTAGGTGATTTAATCCAGGGCTCAGGAGGATTACGAAAAGTTCGTTGGAAATTGAAAGGAACAGGAAAAAGCGGTGGTGTACGGGTCATTTATTACTGGGTAGTCGATGATCACCACATTCGAATGCTATACGTCTATCCGAAAGGTAGACAGGATAATTTGACAAAAAGTCAAATTTCCCAACTAAAAGCCATAGTAGAAAGGTGGTGACGATGAATAAAGAAATGTTTAATGAACTAACTGAAAGCATTCAGGAAATGGATGAAATTGTGCAAGGCAAGAAAAAGGCCTCTCGCCGTTTTGAATATCCAGACCCTGAAGTTAAGGTAATCCGTGATCGTCTAGGTGTTTCCCAGGAAAAATTTGCTGTGATTCTTGGTGTAAGCAAACGAACCGTGGAAAACTGGGAACAAGGCAGACGTCATCCCACGGGCCCGGCTCGATCTTTATTGCGGATCGTCGAAGCAGATCCAGAACATGCTTTACGTGCTTTGAGAGCATAATATTTCCGCTATATCCAACAAGGTTAAATGCAAATTATTGGAAGGATGGTAAATGTTGACACCAGCACAAAAACTCACCGGTATTGATTTAGCGATATGTCAGATCTGGTCCAAACTTCTACATTTAATCGCAGTAAACAACCCCCAACGGTGGTCGCCAGACCTGGCACGTTCGAGCTTACCCTCCCAGCTTTGCCTGAGTTTGTTGCGAACATTAACCGATAATTCCAGGCTTTCAATTGCTAGCATATCTTTCTGTAATATTTCTACAAACTGCAGAGTTAAATCGGTGCTCTCAATATTAACAAAACCCGCGTCACGCATCAGTGCACAGTATTCAGACAGGGTATGCAAATAATAGCCTCGATCCTCAACATAGTTTGCAAAAGCACTATCCCAGGGTTTTTCACCACAGCAGTAATCGGTGAACAATAACTTACCACCCGCTTTTAACGATGAGTAAAGTACCGAAAACAACCGGGATTTATTTTCTATGTGCAAAAACACATCACGACTGTAGATTGCGTCGTAGCAATTCCTGCAGTCCAGTTGCAGACAGTCGCCGTGTTGTAAATTCACCTGTTGATCGAGGTCTCGAGATTTTAGTTTTTTGGTGGCAATCGCCAGCATATTTCTTGATAAATCAATGCCGTCGACCATAAGACCAAATTTGGAGGCCATGATGAAGGCATTACCACCCAGCCCACAACCTGCATCGAGCACTCTTGAACCGGGTGGCAATTTCAGTTTCTTGATTAAATCCTCAGCTACCCTGTAGCCACCGGGGCTGACAAAGTCTTCACCGAATACAGCTTCATAAAGCTGTATCGATTCGGTGCTGTACTGTGTTGAGTCGAGGATTTCCTGGTTTGACTCAACAGGAACCATCAGGCTGGTCCTCGCTTAACCGCTTCAAGGTGTTTGGGGAAGTTATCCGAAGCCATAAGAAGCTTACAGCGCTCCAGACGTTCTACCGCATAGGCCCAGAAGTCTTCGGCCGGGTTATTGTTGGCATGTTGCACGACGCCCCACAGCGTCCACAATAAGTCACACATGGCTTTGTACATCACCATACGGGCAACATCAAAAGCATCGGGGCTATGACCGAAATATGCCTCAAGAAAGACGCGATCCTGTTCTTCGGTAAAATCTCCTTCTACCGATATATCACCGAGATCCCACATGGGGTCGTTATTACCCGCGTATTCGAAATCGATGATATACATCTGACGACCATTATCCACACAGTTTTCAACCATCGGGTCGCAATGACAGGGTTTGCTTGGTAACTCATGCCGGGATAAGGCATCGCGTACAGCCTCGGCGTCCTGTTGCACTTCGCTAAAACCCTCCGGTAAGTCGGCATTCAGGTCTCGTAATACCTCGAGGTACTGATCGATCTGGCCGAAGAGTTCGAAACGCCCCTGAAAATCCTCTCCGCAGTCGTGTAACTGCCGGAAGGCTTTTGCGGTGCGGCATAAGGCGTCGACGTTGCGTAAACCTTCGATATCCATGGTTTTTGCATTATCAATATAGCGGCAAATCATGGTGCCGGAATCTACATCGAAATGGATGATTTCAGCGTTAACCCCGGCTTTTGAAGCAATCGATGCATTGAAAAGTTCGGCTTTACGATCGATATAATCACTGGTGCCTTCACCGGCAAGGCGCAGCACAAAACTGCCTCGCTCGCAGTTGACTTTATAATTCCGATTGGTCAAACCGCCAAGTTGTTCGATGGTCATAGTGTGGGACATCAGTTCGTTGAAACCTTTAATCGCTCCGAGGGCTTCGTATACTTCTATGCTCATTTAACTTCTCCTCTTATCTATCCAGCCAGGACAGATTCCTTTCCAGCAATCTCTCCTCCACTGCACTTAACGCTCGTACGGGTTTTCGTACCGAGCCACCGTCAAAGTCACGCATACGACAGGCCGATTTAACCGCCGGGATGTAATCGCCATGCCAGATATAAATTAACGATGGTATCATTTTTTGCCAAAGTTCCAGGGCGGCCTGGTGATTACCTTCGGCCACCAGTTTATACAGGCTAACAGCTTCCTTAGGCATATAATTTGCGCCACCCCAGATAACACCTGGCGCGCCAGCCATCAATGCGAATACAGTTGTTGTATCGCAACCGTTAAGAACTTTACCCCCAGCCCTTAGAAAAGCCTGGTGCATGGTTAAATCACCTGCACTGTCTTTGATGTAATTGAAATTATCCAGCGTCAGCAGGCGTTTATAAAGTTCTATTGAAACGGCGATGCCGGTGGCCTGCGGAATATTGTAACCAATGATATCGGTGGATAGA
>JAAEOZ010000282.1 GCA_024222685.1 Gammaproteobacteria bacterium
GCAGTTCATTTCAGTTTCGCGTAGAAAAACTGGATGGCGATCAAATCGAAGAATTCATCCAGTGCTGCGCTAATCGAGGTGTGGAACTGAAGTGGTTTGGCGGCAAGGAACCGCATGGCTTTACGAGCCGTTATGACAGCTGGCGTTACCTTGACAATAAGCAATATTTACCGAACACGCTTCGCATTTTGTCGACCACCTTCGATTTACGCATACCGCTAACTTTTGAGGTAGAGGACATGATCGTGATAGGCGAGGTTATCAATGATGTCGTGGCCCAGATACTGGGGCAGGCCAACTAGCCAGTTTTATATTGAATACTATTGCTGCTGATACTGCTTAAGCATTTCCTGCATTTTTTCCATCTGTTTTAATATCTCTTCGGACACCTGTCCATCCTGTCCCTGCATCTGTTTCATCAACTCATCCATATCCGGCATGTTCTGGCCCATTTGCTGCTTCATTTGCTGACTTTGCTGGTTCGCCGCGTCCATCTGATCAGCAACCGATACAACAGCATAATCGGCCGGGATATCATAATAACTGGCCTTGAGCTTTTTCTTTGTTTTAACTTTGATGACTTCGCTTTCGATATCGCCCCGGGCATCCAGTATACGCATTGGCGCTCCGGTTTTCTTAAATGACAAAGACAGATTATCCATCGCCTGCTCGCAAACATCGATTGAGCCGACAAATGCAGCCGTCATTTTCATAGACTGACGACGCATATTGTTGATGAATTCAAACAACGCGGATACACCCTTCTTTTTGAGTAATTTTTTAGAACCGAATATAGTGCCACAATATTGATCATTTGCTGTTAGCTCGTACTCCTTCGTCTTATAACCGGCTATTTTCGGACCTTTGCCCTTTTTTTCGAGATTAATCACGACCTCGCTGGCAGCCCCAACAGCATTGCCCTGCTCGGGCATTGCGTTCATATCCATGCTCATGACTTCTTTGCGATCCGGATTGACGACAAAAAAATCGCCGCTTTTGTAGTGAGCAATCGCATAGCTAACATCACCCTTGTCATCCATGCGCGCTTTCTTGCCATTACTACTTATCTTACTAACAATACCATCTGAATCTTTTATGGTGATCTGGGTATCGGCCTGAACGGCCAGGGATAAAAGGAATAACAGAATTACAGGTAAAGTTCTTAACATGATAGAGCTCCTTATCTAACACGATTGGTTGTTACTGTCAGGCCAAAGCCTACCACTATGACTGGTGATGTTCTAGCAACCAGTTAATCAGGCTTTGTGTTTTTCTACTTAAATAACGTCCGGGTGAAACCAGCAGGTGATAACCGTATCCGCTTAAACGATGCTGGAAGGGCGCAACCAGCTCTCCCCTGTCGATTTCCGCTTGCATTAGAGCATCGGCCATAGTCCAGCCCTGACCATCAATCGCGGCCTGGGTACGAACGTTGGCATCGGCCACAATACGCCGGGGATTCGACAAAGGCAGTGTCTCACCACCATACCAGGCCTGCCATAAGTCCATTGGCCTGTCTTCACAGAGCAATGGCACACTGCTAAAAGGTGCCTCGTTTATTAATCGTCGCTCAATAAATTCGGTGGGATTCGCCATGCCCAGTTTCTCTAATAGCCCGGGGCTACAAACCGGATAAAGCGGCATCGGCAATTCTAATAATCGGCTGCGGTCGCGTTTTCCATCGCAGGCAGCCCAGCGGATGGTGATATCGACATCCCCCAGTTTGTAGTCTTGTGAATTAACCGAATGCTGTAATACGATGGATACGTCGGCGTTTTGATTGCTGAAACTTGCGATTCGAGGTGAGAGCCAGCGCATCGCAACATAAGTCGTTGCGCCGATAGTCACGTCGTGCTCACTATCTTTAGGTGACAGCTGCCCAAGAGTCTGATTCAGGTCATCGAACAGCCGACGCGTCGTCAGCAATAATTTCTGGCCAGCATCGGTCAGATAGACCTGCCGGACTGAACGCTTAAACAGCGCGCAATCGATGCTTTGTTCGAGCTTCTGGATTTGATAACTGACCGCGCCTTTACTAATGCATAGCTCATCTGCAGCAAGGCTAAAGCTTAAATGCCGGGCAGCAGCTTCGAAAACCTTAAGACTATCCAGTGGCGGTAATGAATGCTTCATAGTTCAATTATTTTAATCTATATCGCTATAAATTTCGATTGTCAGAAAGGCCCTTCTGATCGATGATTCGCTATCGAATGTCGCCCCGGAGTCAGATGATATGTCGCACAAACAACTCAAATCCCACGCACGGGTGGTCGTCATCGGTGGCGGTATCGCCGGATGCTCGACGCTTTATCATCTCACTCGCGAAGGCTGGAACGATGTGGTACTGGTCGAACGCGACGAACTCACCTCCGGATCGACCTGGCACGCCGCTGCACAGGTAACCCAGTTCGGCGCTAATCAAACCATGGTGGCGTTGAAGCGACATAGCATCGATCTATATCGAGAGCTTGCGGCTGACCCGGTTAACCCGATTTCATATCACATTACCGGTGGCATGCGTCTGGCGCATACCCAGGATCAGGTCGATACCTATTTACACAATGTCGCGATGGCCGCTGGCATGGGCGTAGAAACGGAATTCATCGACGCCAGAGAAGTCGGCATACGCCATCCGTTGATCAATACCGAAGGCTTGCTAGGCGCCTGGTGGGATCCGCTTGACGGCGATATAGACCCGGC
>JAAEOZ010000283.1 GCA_024222685.1 Gammaproteobacteria bacterium
ATGACATCTTCCTGTACACCGTCCATGGTAGTGTATTCGTGCAAGACGCCGTCAATTTTAAAATCGACAATCGCACAACCGCGAATAGACGATAACAGGATTCTTCTTAAGGCATTACCCAGAGTATGTCCAAAGCCACGCTCCAGAGGCTCAATAGAAACTTTGGCATGATAGGTTTCTTGTTCTTCAACCTTTACATGCTTGGGCTTCAACAAATCAGAAAACATTTTCGATGACATAAATGACTCGCTAATTATTTGGAGTAAAGTTCTACTACCAATTGTTCGTTGATATCCGGTGGTAATTCACTTCGCAACGGAAACGCCTTAAATGTACCTTCGAATTTACTATGATTGACATCAATCCAGTCGGGGATACCAATCTGTTCAGCCAGAGAAATGGACTCGGCAATACGCGCCTGTTTACGAGATTTTTCACGCACACTGACGACATCTGACGGTTTAACCATATAAGAAGGAATATTAACAATCCCCCCGTTTACCAGAATAGATTTGTGACTAACTAACTGGCGTGCTTCTGCCCTTGTTGAACCAAACCCGATACGAAAAACAACATTGTCCAGGCGAGCTTCCAACAGCTGTAACAGATTTTCACCGGTAGACCCTTTCAGGCGAGAGGCTTCCGAATAGTAATTCCTGAACTGTTTCTCCAGTACTCCATAAATTCTTCGTAGCTTTTGTTTCTCCCGCAGCTGAAGCCCGTAATCAGACATTCTGGGCTTGCGTGTTCCGGCACCATGTGCACCGGGAGGATTATCAATTTTACACTTGGTATCCAGCGCCCGACGAGCGGATTTCAGGCTGAGATCAGCACCTTCTCGGCGCATTAACTTACACTTTGGTCCTATATATTTTGCCATGTCTAATCCAGCCTATACGCGACGTTTTTTCGGTGGGCGACAACCATTATGCGGAATCGGTGTCACATCGTCGATGCGTGAAATTTTAAAACCAATATTATTCAATGCTCTTACCGCGGAATCTCGACCTGGGCCCGGACCTTTAACCATCACCTCGAGGTTCTTCATACCCATTTCCTGGGCAACCTGACCAGCTCTTTCAGCCGCAACCTGAGCCGCAAAAGGTGTACTTTTACGTGATCCCCGGAAACCTGAACCACCAGCAGTCGCCCATGACAGGGTGTTTCCCTGGCGATCACTGATAGTGACGATGGTATTATTAAACGTTGCGTGGATATGAGCCACGCCATCAGAGACGACGCGTTTAACTTTCTTTTTAGTACGAGATTTGCTGTCAACCATTATTTGTAGCCTATCGTTTTAACGGACGACGTGGTCCCTTGCGGGTACGTGCGTTAGTTTTTGTGCGCTGCCCACGTAATGGCAACCCACGACGATGACGAATACCCCGGTTGGTACCGAGATCCATCAACCGCTTGATATTCATAGAAATTTCACGTCGTAGGTCACCTTCTATGGTGAAGCCATCGATTTTAGCTCTAATCAGTTCAAGCTGCTCTTCACTTAGCTCGCGAATCTTTGTTTCCGGACTGATGCCGGTTTCGCTACAAATGGTTGCCGAACGTGTTGGTCCAATGCCAAAAATCGACTGCAAGGCTATCACTGTATGCTTGTGATCCGGTATATTTACACCTGCAATACGGGCCATAAAAATAAATACTCCTAGCTAAGCGGAAT
>JAAEOZ010000284.1 GCA_024222685.1 Gammaproteobacteria bacterium
ACCATCTGCTTTAACGATATGTTGGTAGCCGTAATCATCCTGACATCCACTTTGATGGATCGATGGCCGCCGATGCGGGTGAAATCCCTTTCCTGGAGAAACCTCAAAAGCTTGGCTTGCAATTCCAGCTTCAGGTTTGATATCTCATCCAGAAACACACTGCCGCTGTTGGCGAATTCAAACTTGCCGATATTCCGGCTGTATGCACCGGTAAATGCGCCCTTTTCGTGACCGAAGAGTTCACTTTCAATCAGTTCCGGGGGGATCGCCGCACAGTTGATGGCAACAAACGGCTTTGAAGCACGCGGGCTTTGGTTGTGAATTGCACGGGCCGCCAGTTCCTTGCCGGTTCCACTTTCACCGGTGATCAAAACATTACTGGAAGTGCCCGCCACCTTATTGATCAAAGAAAAAACCGCCTTCATAGGCCGCGATTCACCGATAGTTCTGGTTTCATCGAACCTGAGCGCCACCTCGGAGCGCAGATAGCGCACTTCTTGTTCAAGAGATCTTTTTTGTAAAGCCCTTTCGATGGCGGTGAGTATGGCATCGGCGTCATAAGGTTTGGTAATGTAATCATAGGCACCCGACGTGATGGCAGCAGTCGCCTCACGGGCCCGATCGGTGGCCGATACCATGATGACATCAATTTGTTTATCATATGCCTTGATTCGTTTGAGTGTTTCAATCCCGTCCATGCCCGGCATAATCAAATCGAGAAGCACCAGATCAAAGGCTTCCCGGTTCAATTTGTCCAGTGCGACCTGGCCGTCGGCCACACAGGCGACATCATAATCATCTTCGAGAATTTCTTCCAGCGCCTCTCGCGTGCCTTCATCATCGTCCACAATGAGGATACGGGAATGGTTTGCCGTTTGATTTGCCACGTACTGACTCCCTTTCTCAGAACGAAATCCACTGTGCTCCACCTCTTCTTATCACAGCTTGCCTTATTTTTGCACAAATTTATGTGCACCAACCAGAAAAATGTGCACATGCGATATATACTTATGGTAATAGGATTTCATAATACATTGCATACAAGTGCATATCGGAATGTGCGCACCTGTCAGGTCTGCGTGAAACGTTCAATAGGCGATCCAAATATAATTCTTATAAATTTCAATTATTTATACTC
>JAAEOZ010000285.1 GCA_024222685.1 Gammaproteobacteria bacterium
AATATTGTTCCCGCCCTGGCCGAGAGCTGGGAGATTGCCGATAACGGCAAGGATTATACTTTCCATCTGAGGGATGATATTACCTTCCATAACGGCGAAACTTTCGAAGCCGAGGACGTCGTAACCACCTGGGAAGCGGGCAAAGATCCGCTAAATGCCTACGCTTATATTTTTGAAGAAGTAGAAAACATCGAGATAATAGACGACTACACCGTTGTAGTTACAACCAAGGAAATCGACGCACTCTTTATGACGACTGGCTTCGTATCATCATTATACGGCATGTACCCAAGCGACTATTATAACGAAGTCGGTTTTGAGGGATTTGAAGAACACCCCATCGGTGCCGGGCCGTTCAAGTTTGTCGAATGGGTTAAGGGTGAGCGAATAGTTTTAGAAGCGTTTGAGGATTATTATGAACCGGGATTGCCTAAACTCGACAGAATCATCTTCCGACCCATCCCCGAATCAGCCACCCGCCTGGCCGCTGTTCAAACGGGTGAAGTACATATCGCCCCGCGTTTCGTCGCCGAAGAAGTTGGTCAGTTGGATGGACATCCAGATGTCGATGTCATTACCTACTCCAATGATCGTAGTTATTATATCGCCTTTAATAAT
>JAAEOZ010000286.1 GCA_024222685.1 Gammaproteobacteria bacterium
CATGCGTTGGCTCAAATCTTCCTTGTCAACCTCAAGCCCCTGTAAATCGAAATCGATCCGGCTTTCGGTTTCACCCACAGACCCGCCGGTAGCCTGCGCAGGGATTAAATGACACATTAAATGCATACTGGTATGCATACGCATGAGACGATGACGACGTTGCCAGTCGAGTTCCATATCGACTTTTTCACCCGTTTGAATATGACTTAAATCTTCGGTATCAAGAAAATGTACGATACTGCTACGATCTTCATCGAATCGTGTGTCTATTATTCTATAAGCCTTATCGCCAATGGATACCTTGCCGGTATCGCCGGGCTGGCCACCACCAAGTGGATAAAAGATAGTCGATTCAAACACTACGGAATTACCCATAACCCTCGCCACTGTCGACGAGTGTGTTTTCTGATAACTATCCTGATAAAATATTTTCTCTGTCATTTCAAACCTTTTTTAGTAAATCGCTAATCCAGACCATATTCGAAAAACCGTGCATCTCTGCCTTTGCCTTTCCTGATAAACATCTTCTGTTCCGCTAATGACATGACAATACTACATACCGTACCAAGCTCATGGACAGAATCGTCGGCAACATAATCACGATAAATGGGTAGTTCGCTATCTGAATCGTCAGATAGCAATCCACACATCCCCGTTACGCTTCGCTCAATACCGCGATCAAGTAAAAATTCTGCACGATCAAAACGTCTATAGGAACTTGCAAAATCAGGGTTGTTCTTCAAATTGATAACATCTCCAATGTAGTGATTGGTGTGCAGCAGGTAATCCCTCTCAGGCTTTAACATAAATACCCTGTCGTCACAAAATTCTATATCAAACCCGTTTCCATCTGCATCCGCAACAATAATATTACTGGCCTTACCATCACCATAATCCTCCAGTAGAGATCTGGCCGCACTAAATGACCGACAATCAAGAAGGCCGCGAAGAACGATATGCACAGGCAGACCACCGAGCTTTTTACCCAGAGTCAGTATGTTTAAGCAAACGCCGATGCCAGCGGAATTCATGCCTATTTTTCCAACAATACCCGGCTCGGTTATCATTCGAATAGTATGCCCGCATGGCTGGACAATTTTCATCAATACCGTCAGCGGTTCAAGCGCCCTGCCCCAGTCCCAGTTCTGGCCGATTATGGATTGCTGCGGAAAATAAACCGAGGTGCATTCATTACTTACCAAAGCATTCTTATATGAGAGAATTTCTGTACGGGCATTGAGTGCGACAATCCATAGCGGATCGATCTCTGCACCCTCGGCGATGCCGTTTATTTCGTCGATAAAGCTCGCATCAAAAGACTGAATCAGCTTACGGAAATATTCAGCCATATGTAGAATTTCAACATCCGGCAGGCCGAAAATGGAACGATAGAAAATAATGGTTTCGGCAATGGCGGTTTTAAGCTGCTCACCATGCTGCCTGCCTCGTTGGTAGGGTTCACCATCAATCGTGATTTGTGGAAACTGATTTAAAGCTGTCATTGCCTGCAAAATTTTATTTCATACCTGTCTGTCATTTGTCAGATAAAATACTGCCCTCAAGTATTTCATTTTTTTGTTTAATAATCGAGCTGCTGGCTGTGAATTCATTTCAGGCTGACAAAACCGGATTGAGAAAAATCATTCATATTGATGCCGACTGTTTTTACGCAGCGGTGGAAATTCGAGACAACCCTGCGCTGAAAGGATTGCCAATTGCTGTCGGTGGTAGCGCCAGCCGTCGTGGTGTCATTGCCACCGCGAGTTACGAGGCGCGAAAGTTCGGTGTGCGTTCGGCGATGGCTAGCGCAACGGCATTGAAGCAGTGCCCGGATTTATTAATAATTCCCGGGCGTATGGCTGTTTATCGAGAAGCTTCGCGTCAAATGCGTGATATCTTCGCCGAATATACCGATCTTATCGAACCGCTGTCACTCGACGAAGCTTTTCTCGATGTATCGAATTCGCCGCAATGCAAGGGCAGTGCTACCTTAATTGCCAGAGAAATTCGCCAGCGCATTGAAAAAACCGTTGGAATAACTGTCTCGGCAGGCATAGCACCAAACAAATTTATTGCCAAAATAGCCAGCGACTGGAATAAACCCAATGGACAGACTGTTGTGACCCCGGATCAAATCGATGCTTTTATGGCTGAATTACCGGTTAAACATATCTGGGGGGTCGGCAAAGTCACCGCAGCGCGTCTGAAAAAACACGGTATCGAAACCTGCGCCGATGTACGCAACTATAATATCTACAACTTCGTCCAGCTATTCGGTCAGTTTGGAGAGCATATTCACAGGCTTGCACATGGTACTGACGATCGACCTGTAGTCTCCGAATGGCGACGAAAATCAGTCAGCGTCGAGAACACCTACGAGCATGACCTTGCCGACCTGCAAAGCTGCGTTGCTCAGTTACCGGCATTACTGGAGTCGCTGCTAAGGCGCACACAAAACCTCGATGACGATTACCGTATTCACAACTGTTTCCTGAAAATGAAATTTCGCGACTTTGAGCAGACCACAGTTGAACGCAGGGATACACAACCAATCCTGAAAGATTTCCAGATGCTTTGCGAGCAGGCCTGGACACGAAGAGAAATACCCGTTCGATTGCTCGGCATAGGCGTTAAACTCGACGATCTAACCGAAGGCAGCGGACAGTTAGAGTTATTCACCCAGAACTCATGAACGACCTGCTACTAATCCTGGCCGCATTTGGCACATCAATTCTAACTGCGATAACCGGCGTCGGCGGCGGTATGACCTTAATCGCGATTATGCCCGGATTACTCCCGGCCCCGGCCATCATTCCGGTACACGGTGTCGTCCAGCTGTTTTCAAATTCGAGTCGTGCCTTTTTCGGCTGGCAACACATTCACTGGGGTTTTACCACAGCATTTGTTTGCGGTGCGTTTATTGGCGGGTTGCTGGCAGCTCGACTAACCCTTGAAATCAACCTCAAATACTCACCGTTGCTGATTGCGGCTTATATACTATTTTCGGTATGGGGGCCGAAACTACAGTTTAAAAAAGCCCCACGAGGGGAGTTTTTTACCATCGGCCTATGCCAGACCGGACTAAGCATGATAGTTGGTGCAACCGGCCCTCTCGGTCAGGCTTCTTTACTTTCCAAAGGTTTGCAACGCGATGCGCTGGTGGTAACTGCCGCCCTGATGACGACATTCACCCATTTAATCAAAATTCTATTGTTCGGCATCATCGGTTTTACGTTTATCAGCTACTGGCAATTAATTACAGGCATGTCGATTGGGGTCATTGTCGGGGCTTATATCGGCACGCATATTCGTTACCGCATTGCGGAGCATCTATATCGGGAAATATTAAAATGGCTGCTAACCATTCTGGCAATACGCATTATTTTGGTGACGTTTTTATGATCGGTTGCAGCTGGTTAATAAGGTTGCCTTTGCCTGGTATTATTTCAGGCCATTGCATACAACGCTCGTAAAATGTCCTGACGACTGATCTGCCCGATCATCTGGCCGTTTTCCATAACCGGGAATCTTCGAAAATTAGATTCGACAAACAGATCTGCCACGGTGACAATGTCAGTGCCTGACTCGATAGTGCGAACTTCCCTGCTCATATATTCTCCAACGCAACCGCCCCAGTCTTTATGATAACTGGCATTATAAACCACCTGAAGGCAGTCCTTTTTGGATAACATGCCGACCAGCATACCTTTCTCATCGACTACAGGCGCACCGGAGATTCGTTGATCCAGCAGAATTTTCGCCGCTGAATGGATATTCTCATTGAATGAAAACTGCGTCAGTGTTCTTGTCATATAATCATCGACAACGGGTAAGCTATTCATGGTTATTCCTCCGGCAAAGACATTTTCCACAACCGCCACAACTTCCCTTCAACGGGCTACGCTGACACAGGATGCCGACTCCAAGCGCGGTAACGGCAAGTAAAAATATTGGAATGGTTAATAGTATGGTGAGCACCATTCAGGCCCCACCAAAATCATCGAAGTGAATCGACTCGGCTTCGACACCGAGACTATCGAGAGTAGTCAGTACGGCTCTGATCATTAACGGTGGACCGCATAAATAATAATCACAATCTTCGGGAGCCGGGTGTTCAGCCAGATAATTGTCGAGTATGACTTTGTGAATAAACCCGGTATTACCCTTCCAGTCGTCTTTAGTCTCAGGTTCGGAGAGGGCAACATGCCAACTGAAATTATCGTACTGCGACTGCAAACGCTCGAATTCATTATCGTAGTACAGCTCCCGTTTCGAGCGGGCACCGTACCAGTAGCTGATTTTACGTCGGCTCTGCTGCGCTTCGAGCAAGTCCAGGATCTGTGCATACAGCGGTGCCATGCCGACACCACCTCCGATAAAAATTGCTTCGTGTTCACTGCGCTCAACAAAAAAGTGCCCATAGGAACCGGTTGCCTCAACCATATCACCCGGCTTTAATGAGAATAACCAGCTGGAGACAATTCCGGGCGGAATTTGACTGCTACCAACAGGTGGTAGTGCCAGTCGGATGTTCAGATTTATCCGTCTGTCGTCTCCGGGTCGATTAGCTACTGAATAGGCTCGCGAAACCTGTTGATGACTGGAAGCCCGCAGAGATCGAATACCATCTCTATGCCAGATATCGCGATAATCCGGATCGACTTCAAAATCGGCAAAGTTCAGATTAAACGCTGGGCAGTTAATCTGAACGAAACTACCCGGGCGAAATTGACAACTCGTCTGATCGGGCAACTCGAGAACAATTTCCTTTATCAGCGTTGCCAGGTAGCGCACGCTGACAACGCGGCACAGCCAGTTTTCAACTCCGAAATAAACATCATCAACTTCGACGCGCATAGCGCAAAGAACCGGTACCTGACAACCCAGTCTGACACCATCGGTAATTTCCTTTCTATTCAACAGGCCGATTTCCTGAGGTTTCGCGTCACCACCACCTTCGACAACACGAACCTTACACAACCCGCAAGTACCCGCTCCACCACAGGCACCGGGTAACTGAATGTCGGCTGATGTCAATACTTCCAGTAAGCGTTGACCAATCGACGCCTGTAAAGTTAATTTTTCATTAACCTGTATGCTGCATTGCCCTGAAGGTACAAGCATGCGTCTGGCACCGAGTACCAACCCGGTCAAAATCATTACAATTGCGGTGAAGGTAATAACGCCGAGTATGATTTCGAGCATGATTCAACCCAGCCCGGCAAAGCCGATAAAGCCTAACGACATCAGGCCAACCACAACAAAACTGGCACCCAGCCCCTCTAACCCCTCGGGGATATCGGCATATTTCAACCTTTCCCGAATTGCCGCCAGCATGACAATCGCAAGCATCCAGCCAAGTCCGGTTCCGAACCCATAGACGATACTTTCAAGCAGGCTATAGGATCGCTCGACCATGAACAGACTCCCGCCCAGTATGGCGCAGTTAACGGTTATTAGCGGTAAAAAAATACCTAGCGCCCGATGCAGTTTTGGCACATGAAATTCCAGCATCATTTCCAGTACCTGCACCATCGCCGCAATAACACCGATAAAGGCAATCAGGCTCAGGAAAGATAAGTCGATATCTTCGAGACCGGCCCAGGCCAGTGCCCCCGGTGCCAGTAGAAACGTATAGATCAGGTTATTTACCGGAACCGTGACAGTCTGTACTGCGGTCACTGCCAGGCCGGCACCGAATGCAGACTCCACTCGATTCGACACAGCCAGAAAAGTGCACATGCCAAGGAAAAAAGACAGTGCAAGATTTTCCACAAAAACCGAGCGCATGAATATTTCAAACAGACCGCTCATCTGACTTCACCAGCCTGCCGGGTGTCAGCATTGTCGTCTGGCTCCGGCTTTTTCCGTCGAAAATACCAGATAATGCAGGCGATAATAAAAAACGCACTCGGCGGCAGCAGCATAATCTGTAATGGTTCGAACGCCCCCCCCTGGGTGGTTGGTATCAGAATCTGATGCCCAAACAGACTGCCCCGTCCAAAGAATTCCCGGATTGCACCGACTATCATTAGCACCACGCCGTAACCGAGACCGTTGCCAATACCGTCCAGCAGACTGGCGCCCGGACCGTTCCGCATCGCAAAGCCTTCAGCTCGACCGAGAACAATACAGTTAGTCACGATCAGACCGACGAATACTGACAATCGTTGGCCGATCTCAAAGAAAAAAGCCTTCAGTATCAGATCCACTATAATTACCAACGAAGCTATTATCGTGATCTGCACAATAATCCGAATTGAATGCGGCAGTTGGCGGCGCAACAGACTTACCGTAACCGAAGACAACGCGAGTACTGCTGTCACTGCGACAGTCATTACCAGTGCGGTATCCAGCGATGTGGTAACTGCAAGTGCTGAACAAATGCCGAGTATCTGTAAGGTAACCGGATTTTCTTCAAGCAGCGGACGGCTCAGAGTTTTCCAGTGGCGATTCATATCCTGCCCTCGCGAAGATTTCGAAGATAAGGCCCGAAACCGAACTCCCCTAGCCAGAACTGAAGCATACGCTCCACGCCGATACTGGTTCGGGTCGCACCCGAAATTGCATCAAACTTAATATTCACATCACCATTGGTATCAAAAGGCTGTTTTCCCGGCCATTGCGATTCCCATGAAGGACTTTGAATCTGACTTCCCAGCCCGGGTGTCTCAGCCTGCTGGTAAAAACGAAGCGCGAGTATTTCACTGCTATCGCCGCTCAGGGCCAGGTATCCGTAAAGCGCTGACTGATATCCAACCCCTCTAACCGGTAAAATTAATCCATCTATTGCTGATTCGGTTTTACCGATAAGATAGACCACTGCATATCTGGCGCGGCGCTTCAAACCGGCAACATCTACAGCTTCAGGAATTGAGACACTGACTGCCGGATCATTCGCCGCTCGCCGAGCATCGTAGCTTGCAGGATCTACCGCATCCGAGTAGATGCCATCATTTAAATCAACCATTCTGGCTTCGAACTCCGGTTGCTTACCATCATTCAGGTATTGCAGTACCTGCAGTATCGAATCCAGCCGGGCCATACGTTCAGCTTCGAGATTCTCCAGGTAATAGGGTCGGAGTAATACCGCAGCGAGTGACACCAGTAAAGCACAGACAAAGGCAATTACTAATGCCGTTTGCATTACCTGCATCGCACTCTTGCTGCTGATATCAGACATGGCCCGACACTCGCTTGCGGATATTAAACCAGACTACAATATGATCGATTAACGGTGCCAGCATGGAGACCAGCAACAAAACCGGTATAACGCTATCGGCATGGGCGGGATTTAGCATACGCAATAACACAATTAATGCTCCGGCCAGCACACCCTGTATCCAGCGTCCGGTATTAGTCGACGCGGATGCCGAGGGATCGGCTGCAATAAACACTGTAGCAAAGGCGAAACTTCCCAGTACCGGCTGCCAGTACCAGGCGACATCGAGAATACCCTCGAACAGATAGTCACAGATTATCGCCATAATCATCAGACCCATTACCTGCCCACAGATTAAACGCCAGGAAGCCACTCGATTGTAAATCAGAATTGCGGCTGCAAGGCTTATCGCAAGTACTGAAGTAGTGCCCAACAGTCCCTGGGTAGTGCCGATAAAAGCATCCCACCAACTGATATCAGTAAGACCACCCTGCTGGTGGTAAATCTGAAAATATCTACTACCTGCATAGCCATTTAAATTCTGCCACAGGCCGTCAGAGGACAGGCTGCCGGGAAAAGTAATCTGCATCACTGCGACTGCTACCAGTGCAGGGCTTAAAAATGAGCGCCCTTCGCCACCAAAGATGCCATGGGCGAACACCATCGCAAATGACATACCGAATACGATATGAAAAAATTCGGCATTCGGTGGCATTAACATAGTGACCAACAGCGCTGTATAGATAACACCGTTATCAAACGGCCGGTCGCGCTTCTCAGCAAAAATACGCTCCCACACCGACGCGCTTAGCAATGCAATAGCAAATACAGGAATGACACTAATCAAGCCTCTACTGAGAATATCTGATATGTCAGGCAAAGCTGTTTCTGCACTGGAAGGACTGATGAGCTGGTATTGATATCCGGTATTAATAATTGCCGCTACCAGCACCGGTAGAATTGCTACTAGACGGATCCTGCGAAGCTGGCCAATACTGTTCATCGAACGACATGACAGATTTAGATTCATCTTCAGCGGCATGTGGCCAGTCCCTCACCTGCAATCTGATTCAATGCCTTTCGCAGCAGTCGTCCATAATCTGTCCCTGAGGTACAACAATAGCTGAGTAAAGCCAAATCGTCTTCAACCAGTTCAAGTGCTCCAAGATCACGTGCGCGTTCAACATCACCGACCATGAGGGCACGTAACAGGGGTACCGCAAGAATGCCGTCAGGTGCAACACGGTCAAGGTCGGGCAGTGCAATCAGCGGGTCATCGGTTGCTAAACTGGTATCAAATAGCCGACTTAACCAGCCCAGTCGAGATGTCGAAGTGGTTTCCTTCTCTACAGTCAACTGGTTATGGAATCGACCCAGAAAAGCTTCGTAGCCTCGTGCATCACGGCCATCAATTATCGACCCGGAGATCACACGCGATGAATCCGCTGTGCTCAGTTCACCATCTATCAGCCCATCGATTCCAGCACCCATCGGCACAGTTATCAACCCTGGATTCTTAACCGCCGACCCCGCCAGCGATATAACTCTCTGATTCCACGGTTTTCCGCTGCTGAGCAAATTTCCGAGAGATATGACATCCTGATAACCGATATGCCAGACCTGATTCCCATCAAGTCGAATCGGACATAAAGCTTTGATATGCGTCCCCACCAGTCCAGCCGGATGCTCACCCTTAAACTCGACTTCTTCGACGCGCATGGTGTTTTCCTGCCCGATATCCTGACTCTCCGACTTACATAAATAAACCGGTGCATCAACCAGCTTGCACAGAGCTCTCAGACCAATGGAAAACTCCTGACTGTATTTGAGCAGAATAGCTTCAGGATTAGCCGCCAGCGGACGCGTGTCGATCGCGCTAATAAACAGCGCTTCGGGCTTTGTATCCGGGTCTGCAATTACGTCAAAAGGCCTGGAACGCATCGCAGTCCATAGACCCGATTCAAGCATCAGATCAATCAGGCTTTGCTTGTCGAGTTGATCGGGAATATCAAAACTTATCGCATCAGCATGATTTTCGTTGCTGATCTGAATGGAAACCAGGCGACGCCTGGAGCCACGATGAATTGCTGATACTACACCTGAGCAAGCACTGCCAAATCGAATTTGAGGATTCCGTCGATCGCACATTATCGCCTGCCCGGCCTTAACCTGATCACCTACCTCAACCAGCATCTGAAAGCTTACACCGGGAAAATCTCTACCCAGTATCGCGCAGAGGCCTGACGATTTATGCTCTCCGATAGACGCAGCGTTATCTTTATCGTGGAAAAATTTAGCACCCTTTGACTTCATGTATTGAAAAAGATACCGCTGAATGAATGTCTTCCAGTTGATCAATATCAAGCAAGTATCAGCATCACAGAATATAATTTATACAGAAGGCAGATGAAGATTCGAATTTACTCGAGATATATTGACAGCCTCAGGAAACGACCATGTTTAAAACAATTCTGATTCCAATCGATGTCGGCCATACTGACAAGAGCAATCACATCATCAGTATTGCCGCTACAAACGGCAACAAAGATGCCCGAATAATTTTGCTTAATGTTGTTGAAGATATCCCAAAGTGGGCAGCGATAGAACTACCTGATGGCTTCCAGACAAAATCTTTGCAGGACGCAAAACAACAACTCGACGCTATTGCCAATGCGAGTGAGATCAATGTTGAAGTTGATGTACGAATCGGCCATCCATATCAAACAATCCTCGATACCGTTAAGGAAGTTGATGCAGATTTAATTGTAATCGCCTCACATCAACCCGGGCTGCAGGATTATCTACTGGGCTCCACCGCAGCTAAAGTAGTGCGGCATGCCAAATGCTCGGTGCTGGTGGTACGTTAAATTAAAAATACCAGCAACGCGGGAATAGTTACCACCGATAATGCGGTTGAAACGACAACCAGCGCAGCCACAGTTTCAGAATCTGCGCCATATTTCACTGACAGCAAATAGGATGTAACTGCAACCGGGGTAGCTAACTGTAGAATCAGAACTGCCATGGCAACCCGGCTTAATTCAAAATAAAGCCCAACTCCAATGGCAATTGCCGTACAGGAAACAACCTTTACTAAGGTCAGTACCAGTGGACGCACAAAGCGCTGCACATTAATTCGTGCCAGCGCAACGCCGAGTGTAATTAACATTAATGGAATTGCCATCTGCCCTGCCAGTTCCAGTGTATTGGTGAGCCAGACGGGCGTATGCCAGCCATTGTAAAGAAATAAAGCACCGAGCAACGCACCATAAACAGTAGGTTCCTTCAGGACCTTAGTTCCCGCAGCTCGACCCGACACCATCCAGATGCCAAGTGAAAACGAATAAACAACCATGACCGCAAAAATGATCACAGCAAAACTCAGGCCTTCCTCGCCAAAAGCAAACAAGGCCAGCGGTAATCCCAGATTCCCGGTGTTACCGAAAATCAGCGGGTGCAGATAGGTTGAGCCCTCAAGGCCATAAAGCTTGACAATTGCATAAATAACAGCGGTTACAACGGTATAGGCAACAACCGCAGCCCAGAAAGTAACTGCCAGAGAATCCGAATCTATATCCGCATTCATCAGTGCGACAAAAATCAGGCAGGGAACCGATATTGTCATCGCCAGGCGTGTAACAAAACTTACGCTGAAGCAAAACTGGCCTTTCCTGATTTGTAATCTATTCGATTATTGAGTTATGCTCTGCGCTTGCTAATGATAATCAAAATAGACTATCTAAAGCTTTAATATCCCCAGAGGAGGAGTAGACAGTGAAAAATCATGAAAAAGAATCGATAGACCTCACGGAAGGTATTGCTGACCGGGAAGTCGCAGATAAAATAAAAAATATACAACAATCGTTTGAAAGTGGCAGCATGAGCCGCCGAAGCTTTATGACCGGTGCACTGGCACTCGGCGTATCGCTCACCGCAGCATCTGCACTGCTGAATAAAGTAGAAGCCGCCACACCTAAAAAAGGCGGACGTTTACGCATCGGTCTAACCGGTGGCGCAACTACCGATATACTTGATCCGGGGCAAATACTCGACCTGTATATGATGCATTTGCAGTTTGGACAGCTACGCAATGGTCTGACCGAAGTAGCGCCCGATGGTAAGCTGATACCCGAGCTAGCAGAAAGCTGGGACGCTTCAGCGGATGCCAAAACCTGGAATTTCAAGGTACGCAAGGGCATCGAGTTTCACAATGGTAAATCACTGACATCG
>JAAEOZ010000287.1 GCA_024222685.1 Gammaproteobacteria bacterium
GCTTACGACAACATTAAAGCCACGCCGAATGAGCGGCCAGGCAGCTCAGCGCATTGCATTCTTCAACGGGTAAGGGAGAAAAAAAGACTAGTTACGACAATCTAACACGTGGTGTCCAAGTTGGCTAGCCGCTGAAACCAATGGAGTCAATATGATCGGTTTTCAAAATACCAAAAAATCAACCCCCAAACGACCGCCCCACAGTACCCATCGACAGCAACAAACGAATTTTCTGTTCAGGTGTATCGTGACAGGTAGCTGGCATGCCTGGTAGCTGAAATTTGGTGAGTTGACCGGCTGGAAGGAGCAATATTGTATCGCGAATGTTCCGATTAATTTAATCAACGCAGCTCAATGCCGCAATTCCCGTGTAATCTTTTCCAGACGTTCCTGCGATTTCCGGCTGCGTTTTTCTTCACGTGAAAACTGCTCAAGTGTTTCCTTGACATAGCTGATATGGCTATAAGACTCTTCCTTTGCCAGTTCTGCATCACCTGACAATATCGCATCCATGATAGCTTTGTGCTGCTCACGTATAATTTTCCGTCCACTATCTTTCAAATAAAGCTTACCAAACGATAGCTCCACGCTTTTGTGCAACAACTTGAACAAACTACGCATAACATGCAGCAGTACGACATTATGCGAAGCCTCGGCAATAGCCAGATGAAAGTCGACATCTGCCATCGCTTCTTCCTGAGCATTGGACTGTTCCTGCTTGTTGCAAACCTGCTCAAAACGCAACTGGATAATCTGTTTATCAGCCTCTGTCGCTCTTTTTGCAGCATAGAAAGCCGAAACACCCTCCAGCGCATGACGAAATTCGAGCATATCCTGTGCTATTTCAACATTATCGACGAGCAGATCATCCAATGATCCGGTCATCGAATCGCCTAATACTTCCCGCGCATAGGTTCCACCACCGGGTCGCGTAGAGAGTAAGTTGCGTGATTTGAGCAACTGGATGGCCTCTCGGATAGATGGTCTTGATACCTGAAATTCATGAGCAAGATCTCTTTCAGATGGCAAACGCTCACCGGGTTTTATCACCCCATCAACCAGTTGCTGCTCGATTTCACTGGCGATCGATTCAGAAATCTTCTGTTGGCTGATTTTTTTAAAATTCATTAATAGTACAAATCCCAGGGTTTCATGCGGTCAGACCAATATACACCTGGGGCTAAATATTACAAACAGTATTTTTGGTCAGACCAATTATACAATTACTAAAATCTAGCCATTTATTACCATTTTTCTGCACTTATGTAGCATTTTTATTGACTAATACAAATTATTTATGTACTTTATTGGTCTTACCAGTTTACCAAACATAAGTAGGCACGGTAATCACCCACTTTTTTGGGATGATATTTTTGAATCAGTTACCAGTTTTAAACGAGCCAAGGCTCACCATTTCAATCCACCGGAGGAACATCTGAAAATGAAAATTAAATTCAATACCCTGGCGCTGAGTGCAGTGGTCGCAACGACGTTAGTGGCGGCACCCGTACAGGCTGAAAAGAAAGCATTATTAAAGCTACCTGTCTGGTTTGGCACGCATTTAACCGGCCTGGGCTCAACCCCGAAATGGCTGGCAGAAAACGTCAATGCAGCCTCAGACGGTTCGCTTAAAATCAAGATCTACGAGCCCGGCAAGTTAATTCCGCCAAAAGAAATGCTCGATTCGATTTCCAAAGGCCAGATTAATGCCGGTTACACCACCCCGGGTTACAACACTGGTAAAGTTGGCAATAAGGGCGGCATCTTTTCTGCTGTACCTTTCGGCCCTGACGCACCCGAATTCCTCGCCTGGATTTATTACGGTGACGGTCGTGCTCTGTGGCAGGAAATGTACGACAAGGCCGGCTACAACGTTCACTCGATTCCCTGCGGCATTATCGCACCTGAGACATCGGGCTGGTTCTCGAAGCCGATCGACAAGCCCGCCGACCTCGAAGGTCTGCGTATGCGCTTCTTTGGTTTAGGTGCATTAGTAATGGAAAAAATGGGGGTTTCTACTTCGCTGCTGTCTTCCAAGGAAATCTTCCCGGCGCTGGAAAAAGGTGCGATCGACGCGACCGAATTCTCGATGCCTGCGATCGACAAGCTGCTGGGTTTCTACAAAATCCTGAAGTTCAACTACTA
>JAAEOZ010000288.1 GCA_024222685.1 Gammaproteobacteria bacterium
TATCGGCTAGGCCGGGCATCAGATAACCGCCCTGCCCGTCGATGATTTCGGCACCGTCAGGGATAGTTATTTCATCCGTCAGCCCGATAGCCGTGATGAGTCCCTCTTCAACGATGACAGTTTGGTTTTCCAGCACCCGCTCGGTATCCATCGGGATGATGTTGACGTTGACAAAGGCGGTCGTTTTCGACTCCTGAGCCTGGACAGGCCGGTTTGCCTGAGATTGGTCGATGAACAGTATTAATGCTAATAAACCAATGGTTATGAACAGCTTTTTGATAGATCGGTAAAAATGGATCTTCATTGTTTATCTCCTTAGTTTGTAAAAAAATTGTTTGAAATTGTTAACGTAGTCTACAAGCTAGGGAGGGGTGAATCAGCCCACCGAGGGTGGGTTTAGGGGTGGGTTTGTTTAGAGGAGGTTTAAATCGAATGCGCGTTGCACCGCATCCTGCCGATTTGATACGGCCAGTTTGGAATAGATATTACGCGAATAGCCCTTCACTGTACCAATGGAAATCACCAGTTCTTCTGCGATGGCGCGATTGGTCAGCCCCGCTGACATCA
>JAAEOZ010000289.1 GCA_024222685.1 Gammaproteobacteria bacterium
CTGGTACGTGCTAACTACGCCAGTCATTTCGCCGCTTCTTTTCGAATGACCCCTGAAAGCGTCGTACTGCACACCGGTTCAATCGTATTCAATGGTGCCTTCGTGACCCTGCTGCCCTGCTTTTTCCTTGGTGCTCGTTATATCCTGCAGCCATATTTCGACGTCGAAGCGATGATCGAAACCATAGCCTGTGAAAAAG
This sequence comes from Gammaproteobacteria bacterium, assembly GCA_024222685.1. Lineage (GTDB taxonomy): Bacteria > Pseudomonadota > Gammaproteobacteria. The sequence goes on from JAAEOZ010000289.1 coordinate 200, forward strand.
TGACGCATATTATGATGGTGCCTGCACAAATCATCACGCTACTGCAAAGCCCAAATTTTAGCGCCGAAAAGATGCAATCAATGGAAATGCTACTGACTATCGGCGCACCCTTACAACAACAATACAAGGAGGCCATAAACACCGTAATCCCGGGGCGCTTCTACGAGCTCTATGGCCTAACCGAGGGCTTCGTCACCATACTCGATCGCAATGACTTCGAGCGCTACCCCGGTTCGGTGGGATGTCCGCCACCAGGATATGAAATCCGCATCGTTGATGAAAAAGGCGTGGATTGCGAGACTGGAGCAATTGGAGAAATCGTCGGGCGTGGCCCTGCCCTCTCCTCTGGATACTATAAACAAGCCGAACTGACACAGCAAACCTTTCGTGATGGCTGGCTTTACAGTGGCGACCTGGGATATCTGAATGAGGATGGTTATCTTTATCTTTCCGGTAGAAAAAAAGAACTCATCATTTCAGGAGGAGTCAATGTTTATCCACAGGATATTGAACAAATCGCCAGCATTCACGAGGCGATACTCGAGGTAGCCGTATTTGGTGTCGACTCGTCACAATGGGGTGAAACGCCCGTGGCTGCAGTTCTACTTAAGCCCGAAGCTGAAATAACGGCTAAAGCGCTCAGGCAGTGGATTAATCAACGTGTCGAAGCCCGGTTTCAGAAAGTCTCCGACCTTATTATTGTCGAGCAAATGCCACGCAATGCGGCCGGAAAGACGATTAAGGCTGAACTCAAAGAATTTTACCTGACTAAAAGATAGCAAACCGACAATCAAAAAAAGAAGGTGGATTTTGTCTTCCCAATTCGTAATTAGATGGCTTGACGACGTCAAGGTCATCGACTTGTCACAGTACATTCCCGGCCCATTCGCAACCAGGCAACTGGCCGACCTTGGCGCCAATGTCATCAAGATTGAGCCGCCATCGGGTGATCCAATGCGTCGATTTATGTCAGACGACGAAGACGGGGTATCCGCCGTTTATCGACACATCAATCGTGGAAAACGCATATGCTTTCTCGATCTCAAAATAGAAGCCGGTCGAGAAACACTGGAACGCCTGTTAATCGATGCCGATGTGCTTCTCGAATCATATCGGCCCGGCGTTTTGCAACGACTTGGCTTTAGTCGCGCACGGCTCGAACAAATCAATCCCAGGCTCATACACTGCGCTCTATCTGGTTACGGACAAACAGGTCCTTATCACCAGCGCGCCGGGCACGATATTAATTACCTGGCCAGCAGCGGTATGCTCGCCAGTACTGGAACGCTGGAAAAACCCGTTGCGAATTACCCACCCCTTGCAGATCATGCCGGTGCAATGCAGGCCAGTAGCGCAATACTGGCCGCATTGTATGCGACTAAAAAATCAGGCAAAGGGGTTTTTATTGATATCAGCCTGTTTGAATCCAGCCTGTCCTGGAACTATCTGCCTGTTCTGTCGCTTAGTCACGGTCGAGCCGCAAATATACTCAATGGTGGCGCAGCCTGCTACAACGTCTACCAGTGCTCGGACGGCGAATTCATCAGCCTGGGCGCACTTGAACCACACTTCTGGCAACGCTTTTGTGACGCCGTTAAGCAGCCTCAGTGGGTTAGCCGGCAACAGGATGAGTTACCGCAGAAATCTTTAATGGCCGAGCTCGAGAAAATGTTTTCATCAAAAGCTATTGCCTACTGGAATCAATTGCTTGGCAATATCGATTGCTGCTATGAACCTGTCCTCGAAGCAGCAAACTTAACCCAACACCCACAGATACGGGCCAGGCAATCTCTCGACAGGAATGGGCCGACCTACCCAGCAAAAATCAACGATAAAAAGACTCCAACGAAGACAGATTTTACCGAAGTAAGTGTTGTCGAAGCACTACATTGGTAGCCGCTGCTCGAACATCTAATTTTGTTGAACAGCCCGGTATAACCAATTTGCAGATTTTCCATTGCTGACCTATGATTCGTCGCTCCCTGATATTGCCGCGTCGCAGCCCTGGGCAAATGTAATTACTGATGAAATCACAAACTCTCCCTCTTCCAACCGTTATTATCCGTGATAACAGCCGCGCACAATGGCTCGCTTTTAGCCGTCCACAGCGGATTTTCTGCGTTCGATCGGTTGAGGAAGTCGTCACCACTCTGGGACAAATTGAAACTGAGATAAATAGACATGATCTGTGGGCGGCTGGATGGGTTAGCTACGAAGCATCGTCCGCTTTTAATGCGGCACTTGTTACCCAACCGCCGAGTGATTTCCCATTAATGTGGATGGCATTGTTTGAGAGCTGTGAGCCTGTTGATCCAGCATCTATATTAAACGTTGTAGCAGAAAACAAGTTAAAAGATATTGTCTGGACAACTGAAATTAGTGAGAAAAAGTATCAGAAAAAAATCGGGCTAATCAAGAAGCAGTTATTTGAAGGTAATACCTACCAGGTCAACTTCACCTTGAGACATAAAGCCGATTTATCGATTTCGGCTGAGCAGACTTTCATTAATCTCGCAAGCGATGCCCGCTACGGTGCTTTCATTGATACCGGTGATTATGCCCTGTGTAGCGCATCGCCTGAGCTGTTCTTTACAAAAACAGGCACAGGCATTAGTTGTCGTCCCATGAAGGGGACAGCGGCACGGGGGCGATCTTCTAAGGAAGATCTGGAGTTGAGGGATGAACTTGCGGTGTCTGAAAAAAATATTGCCGAGAATCTGATGATAGTAGACATGATTCGCAACGATCTTGGCAAGATTGCAGACCCTGGTAGCGTGAAGGTGGATAACCCATTTGCTATCGAAAAATATCCCACAGCCTGGCAAATGACATCTACCGTCAGTGCCAGATCAAACGCCAGTCTGACTGAGATTTTCACCGCATTGTTTCCCTGTGCCTCGATTACCGGCGCACCAAAGGCCAACACGATGAAGATTATCCGCAGCCTCGAAACTGAACCTCGCAACATATATACAGGAACGATTGGGTTTATTCGTCCGGATATGAGCATGCAGTTTAACGTCGCGATTCGAACATTACTGCTGCATAAGGTCAGCAAACGAGCCGAGTATGGCGTGGGTGGTGGAATTGTCTGGGATTCGGATGCCCAGTCAGAATTTGAGGAATGCCGTATAAAGTCGCGAGTTCTAAATGGTGCCAGACCAACAGCACCAGACTTACTCGAAACCCTGCTCTGGACTCCGCAAGAGGGTTATTTCCTGCTGGATTATCATATGTGCCGTCTGCAAAGTTCGGGACAATATTTTGACTATATGATTGATCTGGAGCAGATTAAGGAAGCATTAACCCACAACGTCGAAGGTTTGACGGAAGCACAGCGGGTGCGTTTGTTGGTGAATGAAGCTGGAGATATACAGGTGACAACAGCGGACTTTGTGCCAATCATGCCGAACCTGCCGTATCGAGTCGTGCTGGCATTTCAGCCAGTTGAAGAAAATAATACCTTTCTCTACCACAAAACCAGTGAACGTAGTTGCTACAACTACTTTGCGCAGCAATATCCAGAATATGATGATGTACTTTTGCATAATCGGCAGGGGCAGATAACAGAAAGCCTGATTGCCAACCTGGTGGTTGAAATCGATGGTAAGAAATATACCCCCCCTGTTACGAGTGGTTTACTGGCTGGGACTTATCGCCAGTATATGCTTGATACCGAGCAGGTGGTGGAAAAAGTGATCAGCCCTGAGACATTGGCAAATGCCGACAATATCTATCTCGTCAACTCGGTGAGGAAAATCTGGCCAGTGATGCTTGATATTGGTTAAGGGCATCTCCTATAAAAGCAAAGTAGGGCGCAATAACGGGATTTTTTGTTTAAAAAGCAAAAATCTGCTTTAATCCACGTCAGCCAACAGGACGCTGATTACTGATGACATTCCAGACAATAGAACTAGACCAGCAGGGCCCTGTAGCCATCATAACGCTTAATCGCCCACAGAAGCTCAATTCGATCAATAAGACTATGTTGCAGGAACTGGAATCTGCGCTAGACAGTATCGAAGCTAATGACAGTATCTATACTCTGCTGCTTAATGGTCATGGCAAGGCATTTTGTGCCGGCTTTGACTTACAGGCCGGCGTCGATGCAAATCGCCAGGGTGAGCAGGAATGGCGCACGGCAATACAATACGACGTCGATGTCATCATGCGTTTCTGGCACTGCCCGAAACCAACCATTGCAGTGGTACATAGTTATGCACTGGCGGGAGGATTCGAACTTGCGCTGGCCTGCGATATGACTATCAGCGAAAGCAACGGCCTGTTCGGCGAGCCTGAGGTAAGATTTGGCAGTAGTATCGCTGCCCTGCTTCTACCCTGGTACACAAACCCAAAACGCAGTAAAAAGATGTTGTTGTCGGGGCAGGATAGGATGACAGCGCAAGAAGCACTGGATATTGGCATTGTTAATGAGGTTGTTGATGAAGGCGAAGGTCTCACTCGTGGCCTGCAACTGGCTCAGGAAATTGCATTAATGGATCCCGATTCGGTTCGATTAACCAAGCAGGCAATCAACAAGACCTATGAAATCATGGGCATGAGTCGCGCACTTGCAATGGGTATAGATACTTCCGTTGAAATAGAAACCACCGAGACTGACCTACGTCGACAATTCAATCAGATCCTACGTGACCAGGGTATGAAGGCAGCTTTGGCGTGGCGAGAAAAACGTCTACAACAGTGAATCAACACCCGCTAGACCCTTTACTCAAACCCGATTCAATCGCGTTGCTCGGTGCATCTGAAAGAGTGGGCTCACCGGGAAACATACTAGCCGAGATGGTCATCAACTCTGACTACAAAGGCAGGGTTTACCCAGTCAATCCAAATAGTCAGTCAATTGGCGGGCTTAGCTGTTATGCAAACCTCGAATCGCTACCGGAAGTCGTTGACCATGTTGTTCTTGCGATTGGCAACACACATCTGGAATCCGCGTTAGCTGGCATTATTTCGCACGGCGCAAAAGCCGCTACAATTTTTTCAAGCGCCATTCTCGAGGACGATATAGAGCCAGTCCTGTTAAAACGTTTGACTGAAATGGCCAGGGATGCTGGACTCGCCATATGCGGATCGAATGGTATGGGATTTTACAACGTCAGCGCCGATCTCTATGCCGGAATATTCCCCAGGTCGATGGCTATCGACAAAGGTGGTATCACTTATATCGCACAATCGGGCTCAGCATTCTCGGCACTTTGCCATAATGGCTGTCGTCTGGGATTTAATCTCTGCGTTTCCAGTGGCAATGAAATGGCAACCACGGTCGCAGACTATATGGACTGGTCACTGGAGCAAGCAGATACCCGTGTCATCGGCCTGTTCCTGGAAGCAGTACGCGATCCGCTAGCATTTATCGCGGCCCTGGAAAAAGCAGTCCACAAGGAGATTCCGGTTGTTATCCTGAAAATAGGTAAATCGCCCCTGAGTGCCGAAATGGCGCTGACACATACCGGCGCTCTGGCTGGAAGTCATGCCGCCTTTGAAGCATTATGCCGACGTTACGGCATAATTTCGGTCGACGATTTTGATGAAATGGCTGCAGTACTGATGTTATTACAAAACAGTCCCGCGTCTTTTCCCGGTAGCCTGGCGACCATGCAGGAGTCTGGCGGTTTTCGAGAATTGATTACCGATATAGCTCATGAACTGCAAGTCGAATTCGCAGATATCACTGAATCCACCAGACAACAAATTCAGGGCTTTCTCGATCCGGGGCTGAAGGCGGAAAATCCGCTCGACGCCTGGGGTAGTCATGAGAATTTTGAGAGTCGGTTCCTCTCCTGCCTGACCCTGTTGATGAGCGATCCGAATGTAGCCGGTGGCATCTTCTTCAGTAATTTTCGTGATGGTTATTTTCTCTCCGAAGCAATTTACCGGGTGGTCGAAGCAGTCTCAAAAAAAACCGGAAAACCGATAGGGCTGGGTAATTGTTATAGCGATTTAAAACACGATGATATTTGTCGCCGTGCTTATCAACAGGGTATAGCGGTAATCGACGGTCCGCGAGAAGCATTGCTTGCATTCAGGCATTTATTTGCTTATCAGTCTTTCAGGAACAAAGAAAAAAAAACCTTCACCAATGAAAGATTAAATCGAGAAGTCATCGAACACTGGCGGCCAAAATTAGCTGCACTTCGGCAATCAGCACTAAGTGAAGCAGAGGCTATCTCCCTGTTGAGCGATTTTGGTATTGCGGTTCCGCAACAGGCAGTCATTAACAATGATACAACACTGCTTGCAGTTGCTAAAACGATTGGCTATCCATTGGTACTTAAAACTGCCGAAGCTGGAATTCATCACAAGAGTGATGCAGGCGGGGTGAAAATTAATATTCAGACCGAAGACGAATTGCTTGCTCACTATGAAGATTTAAGTAAACGACTGGGGCCTTCAGCATTAGTAACAGAAATGGTCGACAAAGGTACTGAAGTGGGTCTGGGAATTATCAACGACCCTCAGTTCGGCCCACTAGTAATGATTGCTGCGGGTGGCATTTTTATCGAACTGTTATCTGATAAAGCAATTGCGCTTTGTCCGGTCGACGTTGAGGAAGCTGACGAGTTACTTTCTTCGTTGAAAATCAATGCATTGATCAACGGAGTTCGTGGACAGACAGCGGGAAATCGTCAGGCACTGATCGACATCATTGTCAAACTTTCCTGGCTGGCGTTTGAACTAAAAGACGTCATTAGCGAGATTGATATCAATCCGGTGATTGTTAATTCTACTGCTGCGGTGGCGGTGGATGCTCTGGTGATTTCGAAATAATAGATTTTCAGGATCGCCAGGCTTTCGCTCGACTCACCGCCCTGGCAAATGTCTCTCGATACTGACTCATATCCGCCTGTGGATAAAAATATCTGACTGATTCATCACTATCAATCAATACAGTTTCACCAGCAGCCAACATCGCCGTACCAATAGCCGTCAACTCCGCTACAGGTTTAACAGATACCTGTCGTTCCAGCACATTCGCCAGGAACTGACAGAAAAAGGGATTCACCGAGACACCCCCATCGATCGAAATTTGCCCGGCAATGGTGGTGAACTCTCCCATCGCAGTAATAACTTCGGCGGCGCGAAACGCGACTCCTTCGAGTATTGACTGAATCAAATCGGATCGATCAGTCCCCAGCGACAATCCAATCCACATGCCCGCTGCGCTTCGATCCCAGTGCGGACAGGCCATACCTGATAATGCGGGCACAAAGGCCAGTTCGCGTTCAATCACGGCAGGTTTACTGAACTGATTAATTTGATCGAACGAATCAAACAATCCCAGCTTACGTCCCCACTCTATCGCCGATCCTGCGTTATAAACACCGCCATCCAGGGCATATACTGGCGGCTGTCCATGTATCTGCCAGGCTATCGTAGGCAGCAAGCCCTGCTCGGGAGAACGCTGTAGCTGGCTGCCTGTAATGGCTAATGCGAAAGCACCGGTACCAAAAGTGATTTTGGTATCCCCGGATTGTCGGCAACCATGTCCATATAGAGATGCCTGTTGATCAACAATACTGGCAGTTACCGGAACTAATTTTCCCTTGATCTCAATTTCACCGAAATCACCGGTTGTTGGTACTATTTCGGGTAAGGTTTCGATGGGCACGCCGAAAATGTCGCATAGCTCCTCATCCCATTCAGAGGTTTTGAGATTCATCAGGGAGGTTCGAGAGGCAGTAGTTACATCGGTAACATATTTTCCTGTCAGTCGATCCATGAAAAAAGCATCAGTAGTTCCAAGCCTTAACAGACCTTTTTGATGAAGCTTCACCGCCTGCGGGATATTGCCTGAAATCCATGCAAGCTTACTGGCAGAAAAATAGGAATCTAACGGCAGGCCTGCCTTTTCCAGCACCAGCTTTTCTACGCCCTCGGCTATCAATTTGTCGATTGAAACCTGAGTCCGATTATCCTGCCATACAATTACTGGCGATACTGCCTGCTTAGTCTGCGCATGCCAGGCAAGACAGCTTTCACCCTGATTATCAAATCCAATAGCCGTGATTTCCTCATCTACTTTTAAACAGGCTTTAATGTTGTCTATGATCTCTTCCGGATCGTGCTCGACCCAGCCCGGTTGCGGATAGATTTGTCGATGTGCTATAGAATGCGCGATACGACTCGATCCATCGCTGTTTAATACCAGCGCACGGGTACTGGTCGTCCCCTGATCAATTGCTAGAATCGCCATTTACCTGTCTCAGTAAAACACCATCGGGCAATTTGCCGAGCAATGCCGCCTTCACATGTTTAGCCATCAGACGTCCATCATGCCAACACCGGCCGGCAGTTTTAAGTGGATAAGCAATATTACCGCATGCAAAATAACTGTGATTTGAACAACGCCCATAGGCGTCGACTACTGGACTATTACTGTCTATATCAATATCGAGCCCCGCCATTTTTGCGAGGCTGGATTCACCGATAAACCGTCCACTAAAAATAACACCATCACAACCTATGTTATCGATATCACCATTCGGTCGTTTCACACTAATCGAAGAGACTCGCTGTTGGCCATGTATTTCCTGTAAAGAAGAATTCATCAGAAATGACGTACCCAGAAATCGTGGCAACAGGGAAGCAATCTTCCAGTAGTCGGGGCTCGCCTTCTCTTCTATCATGGCCACAGGTTTGATGCCTGCATGGCGACAACTGAGTAAAGCCGAAAAGGCAATCATTTCACTGCCAACAATCACCGGGTGCCTGAAGGGTCGTTGCTTTTTTAGATAAATCATCGATTGTAGAGCGCCAGTGGTCATCACACCCTGCGGTCGAGAACCCGACACCATTCTGGCCGAGCGTGGCGATTCTCTGGCACCCGTGCAAATAACAACCCTGTCAGCTTTAATCAATTTCCGCCCCTGGGCTGTTGATAGTGTCAGCTCACCATTGTTACCAATTTCCGTAACCGTAGTATTTAATCTCAGTTCCACGCCCATTTCCTGTGCACAGGCAAACAGCCTTCTGGAATACTCTGAGCCCTTTAATATGCGATGGAATTCTCGCATCCCGAATGGAGAATGACCACAGTGTCGAGGAATACCACCGGCAACAGAC
>JAAEOZ010000290.1 GCA_024222685.1 Gammaproteobacteria bacterium
CAGCTCGCGCATGTCTTCGTAATTATTGAAACCAGCCGCGCGTGCCAGGCGGGAAAAAGTCGATGGCGATAATTGACTGATGCTGGCCAGATGTCGAAGTGATCGGGTGGCCACTTCATCAGGATGATCGAGAACGAAGCGAGCTGCCCGTTGCAACTGGCCGCTCAGGTTATCGTATTGGTGGTAGATACAATCGTGTATCGAATCTGTCTGCTGCATGGTAAAACATATGTTTCAGTATAGGGCGATTATTGAAACATATGAATCACTGGTGATCAATGCAAATTTTTAACTTTTAGCAGGGATTTTGCGCTTATTACAGAATCTGGCTTAGGAACTCTTTGGTACGAGGATCGCTGGCTTCGGTGAAAAATGTCGCAGGAGGGCCGTGTTCAACGATAACGCCACGGTCGGTGAAGTAGATATGATCGGCAACTTCGCGTGCGAAGCCCATTTCGTGGGTGACCAGAATACAGGTCATACCATCCCTCGCCAGGTCCTTGATGGCCAGTAATACTTCGTTGACAGTTTCCGGGTCAAGTGCAGCGGTGACCTCGTCGAATAACATGACATCCGGATTCATCGCCAGGGATCGAGCAATGGCAACGCGCTGCTGTTGACCACCCGATAGTTCGCCGGGGTAGCTATCTTCTTTACCCCCCAGGTTGACACGCTTGATCAGTTTGTGTGCTCGTTCCTCAACTTCTTCGACGGGTTGCTTTAATACTTTCAATGGCGCCATCATGATATTTTCGAGCGCGGTTTTATGTGGAAACAAATTGTATTGCTGGAATACCATGCCAACTTTTTTACGCAATTCGAGTTTGTCTAGATCTGGGTCATGGACTTCCAGACCTTCGACTTTTATCGAACCACTATTGATGTCATTCAATGCGTTGATGCAACGGATAAGTGTTGATTTTCCCGATCCCGAAGGGCCGATAATACAGATTACCTCACCTTTCATGACATCGATTGAAACACCCTTCAGGACTTCGAGATCACCAAAAGATTTATACACGTCTTTAATCGAAACGATGGGTTGATCGGTGCTCCATTGATTGTCATTCATTTCAATATTCTCGAAGGGTGCAAATTATTGCCTGATCACAAAGCGCTTTTCCAGTCGCAACGTGTAGCGAGCAATTGGATAGCAGTAAACAAAAAATATTACTAAAGCAAAACCGTAAAACGGTAGCAGTAATTCAGGATGATTATTCTCGGATTCCATCGCCTGGCGGGACAGGGTGATAAGCTCCTCGACACCCAGTAATGATACCAGAGGCGTTGCCATGGTGAGGATGGCGTACCAGTTCATCCAGGGTGGAATCATGCGTTTAAAACACTGCGGCAGGATAACCAGCCAGATGGTTTGTCTGCGGTTATAAGCCAATGATTCGGCGGCTTCCCATTGTCC
>JAAEOZ010000291.1 GCA_024222685.1 Gammaproteobacteria bacterium
GCTGGAGAAGGCAGGGCGTGCAAGGAAATGGCCGGACATTGAGTCCACAATGCCTGTTATGCGTGCGCATTGTCAGCAGGTTGAAAATGCAATTCAGAATATCTGTCAATTGCAAGTTAAGGTAGGCAATCAATCTCCCGTTACATTGATGGGAGAGGATATAACCCCTTCAGAGGCTGATATCTCAGTATTGCTGGTAGACGATGATTTTATAATGCATCGCGTAACTACTTCGATACTTGGTGATGTCGGTATAAAGAGAGTACAGAACGCTCTCTCCGGGCCCGAAGCTCTCGACATTTTAAAACAAAGTTCATGGGAGATAGATCTGGTGATCTGTGACCTGAACATGCCTGGAATGGATGGAGTCGAATTTATGCGCCATCTCGCGCAACAAAATTATAGTAATCCATTAATCCTGACCAGTGGTGAAGATATTCGTATTTTGCGAACGGTCGAGAAACTGGCGCTTGAGCATGATCTGAAAATTTTAGGTGTTATTGGAAAACCTGTTACGTCTGCAAAAATTATTGAACTACTGGAAACCTTCGATCAGGTAGCTTCAGAAGGTACTAAAATACTTGCTGATGTGTTTACGGTCGAAGAATTAATCGATGCACTTGAATACGATCAGCTCGATGTTTTTTTTCAACCCAAAGTCGATGTGGCCTCAAAACAGGTTGTCGGTGTCGAAGCGCTGGTTCGATGGAATCACCCGCTACACGGTCTGGTTCGACCGGATTCGTTTATACGAATGGCCGAAGACAATGGCCTGATTAACAAATTAACCCAGGAAGTGTGTAAAAAATCAATTAATTATGCCTCTAAGGCAAGAATACGGGGGGTTGATCTCAATATCGCAATTAATATTTCAGTCGATGCCTTAAATGATCTGATGTGGCCGGATCATGTCGCCAGACAGGTTGAGGAGGCTGGTTTAGATCATTCTTCAATTACCTTTGAGATTACTGAAAGTCGATTGATGGAACATATTTCAGTTGCTCTCGATATTCTCAGTCGTCTCAGCCTGAAACGATTCAACCTGTCTATCGATGATTTTGGAACCGGTTACTCGTCTATGGAACAACTGCAACGCATACCATTTTCCGAACTTAAAATTGATCGGGCCTTTGTTAGCGGGGCTGCGGTAGATAATTCTGCCAGAGCCATACTCGAGTCGAGTGTACTTCTTGCCAAAAAACTCAATATGAATATTGTTGCTGAGGGAGTGGAAAATCAGCAGGATTGGGACGTGTTGGTAGATCTTGAGGTTGATCAGGTGCAGGGTTATTTCGTATCAAAGCCTCTTGCTTTCGATCAATTTCTTATCTGGTTGGAGAAGTGGCAACTGAATCATCCATGAGACCATACTTATTGTTTTGTCTCGGGCGGTAACAGTTTAATTTCAATTCTCCGGTTTAGTTTTCGTCCGGCTGCTGTTGCATTGTCTGCCACCGGATGATATTCACCAAACCCAACTACTTTCAGGCGACTGGGAGATACCTGGTTCTGATGTTGAAAATAATTAACTGCGGCTAAACTTCGTGCTACCGATAGCGACCAGTTGGAGGAAAACCTGGCATTTTGAATGGGAATATTATCGGTATGGCCTTCGACGCTTATAGCTCTGGCAGGATAATTGTTAAGCGAATCAGCGATGATAGAAAGCACCTTTTTGCCTTCTGGTTTTATTTCGTCCGAACCAGAGCTGAATAATACTTCGTTGGTGAGCTTAATAACAGTCATCTGATTTTTAAGGTGAGAAATCTCGACACGAGTTTCGTTGAGTTCCTGTTCGAGCCGGACTTTCAGGTTGGCAATATTCTGTTTATTTTGTTGCTCCTGTTCCAGCTGGTTGAGTAGTTCAGATTTTTCGCCACTAACCGATTCGAGCTGGTTGAGTAGTTCAGATTTTTCGCCACTAACCGATTTGAGCTGGTTGAGTAGTTTGGATTTTTCGCCACTAACCGATTCGACCTGATTTTGTAATATTGCCTGCTCTGCTTGACGTTTTTCTAATTCGGCTTCCAGCTCTGCGGTCGTCAAAATTGCGCTTTCGACCTTTTCCTGTAGTTTGGTTTCTGCAGATGTTTTCTCGGAATTAACTCGATCCAGTTCTACCAGAAGGCTTCGGCTGGTTTTCATCTCCTGCCCGAGTTGCTCAGATAATTGTTCCCCATCCTGAGTTAATTTGTCTATTTCCTGTTGTAGTCGGGCTTCGATGGCTTTTCCATCACTTATCGTTCGATCTAACTCGTCAGAGAGGCTGGAGTTGACTGTTTTTGTCTCCTCAAGTTGTTGCGAAATATCATTTCTCTCTCCGGTTAGTTTATCGATGTCCTGCTGGCGCAAATTGTTTAGCGCTTTATGGTCCTCGTTTAATCTGCTGAATTTCGCCTGTAATTCAGCCAGTTCATGCGATTTTTTAAGAATTTCGGAGCGAGTGCCCGAGGAAATAGCCTCATTTTTCTCAACCTCAATACTATAAAAATACCAGCCAATGGCTGCTGCTATCAGTAGTATTATAATCAGCGCATAAGTCATTAAACGGTGATTTGGAGATTGAGTCATATTGCCCCCTGTCTAATTTGTTGAAGTTAATAAAGGTTGCTTCGCTATTAGATCTAGTGAATGCCTAATATATACCATATCTAATTCGATTCAATGTATTGATGTCTCCGGAAGAGAGAAAATTGAGATTATAGCTGACAAAAACCACTTGAAATCTAGCTTCCGGCTCCCATTTTATAGATCAGGAAAGCCATGTCTCCAGCAGAATGGTTTTCGTGACCCGGACTTTCCGGAATTTTAACTTAAATTGCTTCTAATGGAGAATTTGATATGACTACCATCGACTTAACCCCACTTTATCGCAGCAGCGTCGGCTTTGATCGCCTGGGTTCGTTGCTTGATACGGCTTTACGCAGTGAAAAATCAGCTACTGGTTATCCGCCTTACGATATCCAGGTACAGGGTGAAAATCAGTATGCTATTACGCTTGCTGTTGCCGGCTTTGAAGAAAGTGAACTTGATATCCAGGTAGAGAAAGGTGTGCTTAGTGTACGTGGTAAAAAAACCGAAAACAGCAACGAAGGTAGCTATCTGTACCAGGGTATTGCCAACCGTTCTTTTGAACGTAAATTTAATCTGGCTGACTTTATCGAAGTCACCGCTGCCGATCTCAGTAATGGCCTTTTGACTATAAGTCTGGTGAAGGAAATTCCCGAGGCCATGAAACCAAAGACAATTGCTATCGGTAAATCCAGTAATACGCTGGAACACCGCGACAAGGAAAAAGCCGCTTAAAACTCCAAATTACAGCACAGGGAAGTGTTGTTTTCACTAAAAAATCAAAATGGTACCAGCGGGCGGACTCGAACCGCCAAGCCCGTGAAGGCGGGGGATTTTGAATCCCCTGTGTCTACCAATTTCACCACGCTGGCCCGGAAGCCGCGGATTTTAAATCAAATTAATCATGAGTGGTAGCGGTTATCGATGGAAATCCTGATTCCGGTGCGTATGATGGCCGCTTTTTTAAATCATCCCCCAACATGAACCTGAGTGATTTCGACTACCAGTTGCCCGAATCTCTGATTGCACAAATGCCGTTGCCAAATCGCAACGCATCGCGTTTGATGGTGGTCGATTCGGTTAAACAGACAATACAGGATCAGAATTTTAATCAACTACAGGCGCTTTTAAACCCCGGAGACTTACTGGTATTCAATAATACACGGGTTATACCCGCGCGTTTGTTTGGACAAAAGGAATCGGGCGGTAAAATTGAAGTTCTGGTGGAACGGGTACTTGATGGTCAATCTCTACTAGCGCACATAAAGTCGAGTAAATCACCAAAACCTGGTAGCAGATTAGTTCTTGAAAATCAGATTCATTGCACAATGTCAGAGCGTAGAGATGATTTATTCCTTCTTGTCCAGCAAGGCGATATTAGCTGGTTCGACTTACTGGAATCTTACGGACATATGCCTTTGCCACCTTATATTCAGCGTAAAGACAATGATGATGATCGCGAGCGCTATCAAACTGTCTATGCCGAAAAGCCTGGTGCGGTGGCTGCGCCAACGGCGGGGTTACATTTTGACCAGCAGCAATTACAAAAATTGCGGGGCGTAGGAGTTAAAACCACCTTTATTACGCTGCATGTTGGTGCCGGGACGTTTCAACCGGTTCGTGTTGACAATATCGATAACCATGTCATGCACGCGGAGTATATCGAGGTACCGCAGGCGGTTTGCGATTTGATTGATCAGACGAAAGTGCTGGGAAATCGTGTGATTGCAGTTGGTACGACGGTTGTGCGTAGCCTCGAATCTGCCGCTGTGAGTGGTGGCCTGTCAGCGTTCGAGGGTGACTCACAGCTTTTTGTCAGACCAGGGTTTTGCTTCAATGTAATCGATGCCATGATTACTAATTTTCACCTGCCCAAATCAACGCTGTTAATGCTGGTTAGTGCTTTCGCTGGCAGTGATTTGATAAAACAGGCCTATCAACACGCTGTCGAGCGGCAATACCGTTTTTTCAGTTATGGCGATGCCATGTTCATCACTTCAGGAGGCGAGAATGCAATTCACGTTAGATAAAGTCCTGGGGCAGGCACGACGTGGTCGACTGACATTTGCCCGTGGTGTGGTGCAGACTCCTGCGTTTATGCCGGTGGGCACCTACGGTACGGTTAAGGCGATGACCCCTGAGGAATTACAGGATATAGGCGCACAGATCATTCTGGGTAATACATTTCATCTGATGTTACGACCCGGCACCGATATCATTAAAAAGCATGGTGATTTGCATGACATGATGAACTGGCATGGTCCTATCCTGACTGACTCGGGTGGGTTCCAGGTCTTCAGTCTGGCGAAAATGCGTAAGATCAGTGAAGAAGGGGTGCTTTTCAATTCCCCGGTTGATGGTGCCAGGGTGTTTCTGAGTCCTGAAGTCTCGATGCAGGTGCAGCAGGATCTAGGTTCCGATATTGTTATGGTTTTCGATGAATGTACGCCTTATCCAGCTAGTGAAGATGTGGTTTGTACTTCGATGGAGCTGTCCTTGCGCTGGGCTGACCGAAGTAAAAAGGCGTTTTTAAACAATGGTAATCCGAATGCATTGTTCGGCATTGTGCAGGGCGGTACCTATAGTCGCCTGAGGAAGGAATCGGTGTTGGGTTTAGTCGATATCGGTTTTGATGGCTATGCCATTGGCGGACTATCTGTAGGTGAGCCTGCTGACGAGCGTAATGCCACACTTGAACAATGCCTGCCTTTGCTGCCGCAAGACAAACCCCGATATTTGATGGGTGTCGGTAAACCTGAAGATCTGATCGAAGGTGTTAGACGCGGTATCGATATGTTTGACTGTGTTATACCGACACGCAATGCTCGTACCGGTTTCCTTTATACGCATAATGGTATTTTACGAATTCGTAACAGCAAACATATGGATGATACACGGCCAGTTGACGAGCAATGTGGTTGCTATACCTGTCGGCATTATTCGCGGGCATATTTGCGTCATCTGGATAAATGCGGTGAGATTTTGGGTGCCAGGTTAAATACTATCCACAACCTGTTTTATTTCCAGGATTTGATGCGAAGAATACGTAAAGCAATCGAGGAAGGCCACTATGAGGCGTTTTGCAAAGAGTTTTACCAGCAATACCAGGCCGGGGCTTAAACTGCCTTGTGAGAAGCGCAGGCTAGTGCCATAATACGCGCCGCTCCGAGGAGCCCTGTGGGGCTGTAATCTCCTCTTAAACGAATTAACCAAAGGTAGGCAGAAATGAGTTTTTTTATTAACGATGCCATGGCACAGGGTGCCGGTGGACAACAGGGTGGAACATTAGAGCTAATTCTTCCGCTACTGCTGATGTTCGGTATCTTTTACTTTTTATTGATTCGCCCACAACAGAAGAAGGCCAAGGAACATAAAAATATGGTAGGGGCTTTGAAAAAGGGCGATGAAATCATTACAAATGGTGGCATGCTGGCGAAGATTACCGACGCCGACGAGTCATTTCTGACATGTAAAATTGCGGAAAATGTCGAAGTTAAAATACAAAGTCAGGCGGTGTCAGCAGTATTACCGAAAGGCACTATTAAGAAATTGTAAACGCTATGGTTAATCAATACGCTAGCTGGAAGTATATTCTTCTCGCACTCATCGTTGCACTTGGTCTGGTCTATGCGGCGCCTAATTTGTATGGTGAAGACCCGGCATTGCAAATTTCGCATCGTGTCAATCTGATCGATGAAGCAGAATTGACTCAGGTCAGTAGTCTACTCGAAAATGAAAAAATCGAATATCAGTCGGTCAATCTCGAAAATGGCAATATTCTGGTTCGTTTTGACAATACGGAGCAACAATTAACCGCTGCCACACGGGTTGGAGAACTCCTTCGGGCCTCTGACAAACGTTATGGTGTCGCGTTAAACCTGGCACCCGCGACTCCAGACTGGCTTACCGGACTAAACGCTTTACCGATGTATCTTGGCCTCGATTTACGTGGTGGTGTTCATTTTCTGATGGAAGTCGATATGGAATCTGCGATCGAAAAATCGCTACAACGAGCGGAAAGTGAAATTCGTAGTTTCATGCGCGGTGAAAAGATTCGATACAGAACCGTCAATAGTGACGATCGGGAAATAAGAATTCGTTTTGCGCAGATCGAAGAACGTAATTCTGCCCGATTGAAACTCGAAGACGAGTACCGAGATTTTATTTTTGGTGACGATGAAGATGGTAAGAGCTGGTTTATAGTCATGAGTTTCAACGAAGTGGCTCTCGAAGAAGAAAAACGATCGGCAATTCAGCAAAATATCTCGACCTTAAAAAACCGCGTTAATGAACTTGGTGTGGCTGAACCGGTTATTCAGCGCCAGGGTGATAGCCGCGTTGTAGTGCAACTGCCCGGTGTGCAGGATACCGTGCGAGCCAAGGAAATTCTGGGTGCTACCGCAACACTCGAATTTCGGCTGGTGCATGGCAGTTTTAACGACTGGACAGTGGCGCAGGATTCGGGAAAAGCGCCGGTAGGCACCCGCCTTTATAAACGTAGTGATAGTAGCCCGGTTTTACTCAAGCGTAGCGTTATTGTTACTGGTGATCAGATTGTTGGTGCGGCATCAGGTTTCGATTCGCGTTCGGGAACCCCGAATGTCACCATTACCATGAATGCCAAGGGCGCCGACCGTATGAGCAAAATTACGCGCGACAATATTGGTAAACCTATGGCGGTGGTGTTTATCGAGGATAAGTTTGAAGTGACTGAAGTAGACGGTGAAACCCGTCGTATGAAAACAACTGATACTCAGGTTATCAATGTAGCCACGATTCGAGATCAGCTCAGTAAACGCTTTGAAATTACCGGTCTCGATAGCACACGCGAAGCTCGGGATCTGGCATTACTACTGCGAGCAGGTGCTTTACGGGCACCGATGGTGATCATTGAAGAACGCACGGTTGGACCAAGCCTGGGTAAAGAAAATATTGAAAAGGGATTTCAATCTGTCGTTATAGGATTTATCGCAGTTCTGATATTTATGGCGGTTTACTACCGTGTGTTTGGTCTGGTGGCGAATCTCGCGTTGACTTTGAACCTGGTGCTACTGATAGCGGTGTTGTCGGTTTTACAGGCTACTTTAACACTACCAGGCATTGCAGGTATCGTGTTGACTGTTGGTATGGCTGTTGATGCCAATGTTTTGATTTTCGAACGTATTCGAGAAGAATTAAGGTTGGGGAATTCACCTCAGGCATCTATTTATGCCGGCTACGAAAAAGCCTTCGGTACAATTGCCGATGCCAATATCACTACTTTGATAGCGGCTATAGTTTTATTCGGTTTCGGTACTGGTCCGATTCAGGGGTTTGCTGTCACGCTTTCAATCGGCATTGTTACCTCGATGATCACCGCAATTTTTGGCACTCGTGCCATCATCAACTTTGTCTATGGTCGAAAATCGATCAAGAAACTGGCTATTTAGGTAATGCGTCATGCTTAAACTGATTGACAGGAAAATAGATTTCATGGCCTGGCGTAAGCCGGCAATGATGTTTTCGGCTGTGTTAATACTGATTTCCGTCGGTAGTCTGATAATACAACAGTTGAATTTCGGCATCGACTTTACCGGCGGTAATGTTATTGAAGTGGGTTATCAGGATGCGGTCGAGTTGCAGCCAATTCGTGATGTGCTCGAAGCAGAAGGCTTTGAAGATGCAATTGTTCAGCATTTTGGGAGTTCAAAGGAAGTATTAATTCGTTTTATACCTCAGGCTGATCAGGATAAAGCAGAAACCAGTTCCAGGGTCATCAATGCCTTAAAATCAGCAAGCAGTCAATCGCTTGAGCAACGAAGAGTAGACTACGTTGGCCCTCAGGTGGGAGAAGAGTTAACAGAAAGTGGGGGTCTTGCGGTTCTCTACGCATTAATCGCAATATTGGTCTATGTTGCTTTTCGTTTTGAGTATCGGTTTTCAATTGGGGCTGTTGCTGCATTGATCCATGATGTCACCATAACACTTGGTATTTTCTCAGTACTGCAGCTTGATTTTGATCTCAGTGTTTTAGCGGCGTTGCTTGCGGTAATCGGCTATTCGCTCAACGATACCATTGTTGTATTTGATCGCATTCGAGAGAATTTCCGTAAGATTCGCAAGAAGACTTCACTCGAAATTACTAACGTTTCGATCAACCAGACGATATCTCGAACATTGATGACTTCATTAACTACTCTGCTGGTTTTGATTTCATTATTTTTTCTGGGCGGAGAAGTCATACATGCTTTTGCGTTGGCGCTGATTATAGGTGTTCTGGTCGGCACCTATTCGTCGATTTATGTTGCTACCAGTGGCGCACTGATGCTGGGTATAGACCGTTCTGATTTGCTATTGCCTGAAAAGGATGATGAGGAACTGGCTCGTCCCTGAAAATGAGTATTTTCGGGATACTGATATATATGAGGTAAACTGCGATGCATCTTGATTCTGATCTAATTGAAGAACTCAATCTACTGGCACGATATCGGATGACATCAACGCCTGCGGGCGGAGTCGAAGTAGGGCAGGCAGCCGATCCTGCCGTTATTGCTGCGGCGCAGAGATTGTATGACAAAGGTCTTATCGAAAGAGTCGATGGTGGCAATCTGACTGATAGCGGTCGGCAGGCGGTGGACAGTTTGTCGCGACTGCTGGGACAACTACAACCTCCTCTCGAACCTATCTAGTGAGTAGCGGCAATACAATCTCCCATATCGGAAAATGCTTGCCGCCTTACTCTTCAGAAAATCGCTAACAAAATATACTAAATTGTTTTAAATCAACTGGTTATGTGATTTGGCATAATCCCTGCAGACTCTGCTTTATTGAATTTTAATGGAGACAGAGTATGAACCAGGCCTTATGGGTGGCGAAGACCGGGCTGGACGCACAGCAAACGCGTTTATCGGTAATATCGAATAACCTCGCCAATGTCAGTACTACTGGCTATAAGCAGTCCCGAGCCGTTTTTGAAGACCTGCTTTACCAGAATATCCGTCAGGTCGGTGGACAAACTTCACAGGATACCCGCTTACCATCGGGGCTCTCCCTCGGAACCGGTTCTCGTGTAGTAGCGACGGAAAAAGTACATACTCAGGGCAATATTGAAACAACGGGGAAATCGCTCGATATAGCCATCGATGGCAAAGGTTATTTTCCGATAACTCTTCCAGACGGAACTGAAGGATATACCCGGGACGGTAATTTCATGTTGTCTGATCAGGGTCAGATGGTCACTTCCAGCGGCTATACATTACAGCCGGGTATCAATATTCCCGAAGAGACGCAATCAATCACTATCGGCGTCGATGGTATTGTCAGTGTAACGCTACCGGGACAGGCAGCTTCAGTTGCCGTCGGCAATTTACAGATCACCAATTTTATCAATCCAACCGGCCTACAGGCGATAGGAGAAAATCTTTACGTTGAATCAGCCGCCAGTGGTGGACCACAGCCAGGTACGCCTGGGCAAACCGGGCTCGGTCGATTACGCCAGGGTTCACTCGAAGCTTCCAATGTCAATATCGTGGAGGAAATGGTGGGCATGATAGAAACTCAACGCGCCTATGAAATGAATTCGAAAGTAATTTCGACAGCAGATGGCATGATGCAATTCCTCAATAACAATACATAATTATGGTTCAGGATATGAATTTACACTGTAAGTTTCCGGCTTTGTTAGCCTTGATCAGCATTCTTGGTGCCTGTTCTACTGCTCGCATCGAAGTGTTACCAGATCCTCAATACGCTCCGATAGACTTAAAAGCAGCTAAATATCAACCTCTCAACAATGGCTCGATTTTTCAGGCTGGTCGGTCGGTCAGACTGTTTGAGGATAATAAAGCCTTTCGCATCGGAGATTTACTCAGTATTACACTTTCGGAATCGACTAATGCATCAAAATCAGCAGCCACTACCACCGGTAAGGATGATGAGATTGATCTTAGTGCTACCGCATTGCTTGGAACAGTACCCACCCATAATGGTGACCCACTTTTCACCAACAGCCTGGATGCAGAGCGAGGATTTTCAGGTACTGGTGACAGCGAGCAAAGCAATAGCCTGGATGGTGAAATCGCGGTCATGGTGACTGATATATTACCCAATGGCACGCTCGTGGTTCGTGGCGAAAAAATTATCGGATTAAACCAGGGACAGGAATTTATTCGCTTATCTGGTTTAGTTCGCCCACAGGATGTGAGTGCCAATAATGTTGTGTTCTCACGCAAGCTGGCAAACGCCCGAATTTATTATGGTGGCGGTGGTGTGATTGCCGAAGCCAATTCGAAAGGCTGGCTGAGTCGGCTGTTCGATAGCCCAATGTTCCCGTTCTAGGAGACAGTTATGAAACTTATGAAATATATGATGTTGTTGATTTTAATGGTATTTCAGGGAGTTTCCTGGGCTGAACGAATCAAGGATATAACAACCATTAAGGGCGTTCGTAGTAACCAGCTGGTTGGTTATGGGCTCGTTGTCGGCCTCGACGGCTCTGGCGACCAGACTTCGCAAACTCCTTTTACAGTGCAGAGTCTGAAAAGTATGTTATTACAGTACGGCATTACATTACCGGAGGGGGTTAATCCTCAGGTCAAAAATATAGCCGCTGTCTCAGTGCACGCGGATTTACCCGCATTTGCAAAAATAGGGCAAACTATCGATATAACCGTATCGTCCCTTGGTAACGCCAAGAGTCTTCGCGGTGGCAGCCTGTTAATGACGCCTTTAAAAGGTGCCGATGGCAATATATACGCGATCGCACAGGGTAGTTTGATAGTCGGCGGTCTCGGTGTCGAAGGAGCCGATGGTTCTTCTATTACTATCAATGTTCCCAGTGTCGGCAGGATTCCGAACGGCGCGAGCATCGAACGTGAGATCGCCAATCCTTTTGCAAATGGTAATCATGTCGTACTGAATTTGCGTCGTCCTGATTTCACCACAGCAAAGCGACTGGCGGATATGATTAACCACATCATCGGACCAAATAATGCTTTTGCCAAGGATAGTGTCACCGTAGCAATCAATGCGCCGAAAGATGTCTCACAACGAGTCGGTTTTGTCTCTTTTCTGGAAAATCTTGAATTTCAGCCAGGCGAGGCAGCCGCAAAAGTAATTGTCAATTCGAGGTCCGGAACAGTCGTTATCGGCAATCATGTTAAGGTTTACTCCGCTGCTGTTTCACATGGTAATCTGACGGTGACGATTACCAATACAGTGGATGTTGTACAGCCGGAGGCTTTGAGTGGTGGTACAACGGCTGAGAATGTGCAATCTGATATTGAAGTCAACGCGGACGATAATCGTATGTTCCGTTTTCCACAGGGTATTACGCTAAGTGAAATTGTGCGTGCGGTTAACCAGGTCGGTGCTTCGCCGGGCGATTTGGTCGCTATTCTAGAATCACTGAAGCAAGTTGGCGCGTTAAGTGCAGAGTTAATTGTAATTTAACTGCAGGTATGTGCCATGGCGTTATCGACACAGACAGATTTTTACCTCAATTTAAACAAGCTTTCAGAAATGAAGCTGGATGCACGTCAGAATTCAGCCGAAGCCAGCCAGGGGGTAGCGCAGCAGTTTGAGAGTCTGTTTGTCCAGCAAATGCTTGCTGCGATGCGCTCTGCAGCCAGGGTTGATGAAGCTAGCCACAGCAGTTATACCGACTTCTATCAGGAAATGCACGATAAACAACTGGCATTGACCATGGCCAGGCAGGGTGGCCTTGGTCTGACTAAATTTATCATGCAACAGTTGCCTGGTGGGCAAAATAACTCCGGCAAGAGTGGCGAAATTCTGCCGCTTCATGAATATCAGGAAGTTGCTACACCGCCTGTTATCTCGCAAATGAATTACCGGCCTGAAAATCCGGCAGTGAAAGTCAAGCCACTGATTAACGAAGATAAGCCGTCAGTCACCGACACTGATCTTCAGACTTCATCCCAGGGTAACTGGAATACTGCTCAGGCATTTATCCGGGATATATTGCCGCAGGCAAAATCAGCAGCGAATATGCTTGGCGTTAGTCCTGGTTTACTGGTAGCACAGTCTGCGCTCGAAACCGGCTGGGGAAAACATGTGATGACTCGTGAAGACGGTAGCTCGGCATTCAATCTATTCGGCATTAAGGCAGGCTCTGGCTGGCAGGGCGATACTGTGAGCAAACCTACAATGGAATTTCGTAATGGCGTCATGCAGACGGAAGTTGCTCACTTTCGAGTATATGACTCGTTGGCTGATTCATTGGATGACTACGTCAGTTTTATTCAGTCCCGTGAGCGTTATCAGGATGCGCTTAAGCATGGTGGTAATGACGGTCGCTATATCAACGCCCTGCAAAACGCAGGATATGCCACCGACCCGGATTATGCTGATAAGATTCTGTCGATTTTACAGGGTAGCCAATTACGCACGATTCTGAAAGGAGACACTACTCATGCCTGATATGCTCAACACCGCTATTTCAGGGTTACTGACATTTCAAAGAGCCCTGAGCACCACCAGTCATAATATTTCCAATGTGAATACTGAAGGTTACAGTCGTCAGCATGTGGAGATTGCCACTAACACGCCATCTTTTGTTGGAAATAGTTTTTTTGGTAACGGCGTTAATATTGATGCCGTTGCTAGAGCGTATGATCAGTTTTTAACTCAGGAGCTACGCGATACTACTTCGGTTCATTCACGTCTCGAAAAATTTGGTGAACTGTCTGCTCACATTGACGATGTACTTGCCGATCCGCAGGGCGGTGTGTCACCGATTCTGCATGACTTTTTTACTTCAATTCAGGATGTGGCAGACGACCCTACTTCTAGTACAGCGCGCTTTGCAATGATCAATACCGGCGCAACTCTGACCAGTCGATTCCATAATATTGATAACCGGTTTGAGGAATTATCACAAAACACGATTACAGATATACGCAATGTGGTCGATGAAATAAATGATCTGGTGATTGCCATTCGAGATGTCAATATTGCGCTTAACGACTCTAACGCCGGAGGTCGCGTCACTCAGCAATCATCCGATTTGCTCGATAAGCGTGATGCACTTTTGAATCAACTGGCAGAGCGCATAGATATATCGGTGATTAATGAACAGGACAATCACATCTCAATATTTATTGGTAATGGTCAAACCGTGCTGAGCGATACAGTGGCTTTTGGTTTATCAGCCCAGCCCAGCATTGCTGACCCAACGCAGGATGTAATTGCCTATAACGGTTTACTTACCGTGACTGATATCAGCCCGCAGCTTGGTGGCGGAGAGCTCGGCGGCCTGCTTGATTTTCGACGTAATATTCTTGAGCCGACGCGCAATTCTCTGGGTCGTACAGCAATAGGTCTGGCCGAAATAATGAATGCGCAAATGCGTGATGGAATGGATTTGAACGGTAACCTGGGTCAGGACTTCTATAGCTATAGTCCGCCAGAGATTACTGCATTCACTACGAATACCGGGACAGCGACAGTTACCGGTATCATTAGTGATGTTTCTGCCCTCACCATCGACAATTACGAAATCGCATTCGATGGCGCAAACTGGACGCTGACTTCAGATAGTGGCACTACCGCTAGCGTTGCTAACGGTGCTCCGGCGACATTGGTGTTCGAAGGTCTAACCCTGACGATTAACGGTGCTGGTGCGGTTGTAGGAGACAGTTTTACCATAAAGCCGACTGGAGCAGGTGCTGAAACTCTACAGGTTGTTTTGACTGATTCACGAGAGATTGCCGCTGCTGTGCCCATCCGCACACTATCCTCGTTAAATAACCTGGGCACTCTGGAGATTAATCCAGGCATCGTCACCGATGTTACCGACCCCAATTTGCTCAATACCGCAACTTTTACATTCGATAATCCACCAACGACATTTACATCTAATGTCGATGTCGTGGTGGGTGGTGTGCCGATTCTTGCGGGTGCACCGATTGCCTACGCTAATAATATGGTAGTCGATGCCAACGGCTGGCAGGTTGATCTGCGGGGCGTACCACAGGCAGGTGATGTATTAACTGTGGAGTCCAATGTCGGTGGGGTTGGTGACAACCGAAATGCATTGAATTTAGCAAACCTGCAGAACATCGGTGTTTTCGATGGTGGTATAGCTTCGTTCCAGGAAGATTATGGCAAGCTCGTCGGGTTTGTCGGTTCGACTACGCTGTCTTCGAACATAGAACGCGATGCCCAGCAGTCACTATTAATACAGGCTGAGAATCGAAAAAGTGCGAGAGTAGGTGTCAACCTGGACGAAGAAGCGGCAGATTTAATTCGGTTCCAGCAAGCTTACGAAGCCACAGCGAGAATAATCAGCACGGTGCAGACTATGTTTGAGACCCTGCTCAACAGTGTGAGGTAAACATGCGAATATCAACCACACAAATATATCGCCAGGGTATAGAAGCGTTTGGCCAGCAGCAGGTTAAGCTTTCGAAATTACAACAACAGATTTCTACCGGCGTGAAGCTCACCAAACCGTCGGATGACCCGGCTGCCTCTTCGCGTGCGCTGGAGTTACAACAATCAATTTCCATACGAACCCAGTATCAGGTCAATATTACACTCGCTGACAATCGTCTGAGTCTGGAAGAAACCACGCTTGCGAGTATCGAAACCATGATATTTCGTCTCAAGGAGCTGGCGATACAGTCGAATAACGCCGCGCTGGATCAGGTTAGTCTGCGCGCAATTGCGGTCGAAGTCGAAGAACGTACTGAAGAACTACTATCGCTGGCGAATACTCGTGATGGTAATGGGGATTTTTTATTTGCAGGCTACCAGAGTACTACCCAGCCCTTTGTCGATAGCATAACAGGATCGATTCAGCATGTGGTTTACAATGGTGACCAGGGCCAACGTTCGCTACAGATCAGTGAGTCCCGGCAAATAACCGTCGACAACTCGGGAAGCGAATTGTTCATGGAATTGAGCAGCGTAACCGCGTTGAATGAAACCACTGCTGCGGCAAATACCGGCACTGGAGTAATGGCCCCGGCGCATGTCTTCGATGCCTCGGTGTATGTGCCCGGTCCTTACGAAATCCGCTTTACCGCACCCGGTGTATACGATGTCTTCGATGTCACCAATGCCGTCAATATCGTTACCGGTGCCACTTATACCGATAGCGCCGATATCGACTTCCAGGGTATTCGCACCTCGATCACAGGTGTGCCCTCTGCAGGTGACGTTTTCAGTGTTGATCAGGGGCAGTACAAAAATATGTTCGAATCCCTGACCACCCTGTCGGAGACTCTACGTAGCTTTGTTAGTAATGCACAAAAAGAAGCCAATATTGCCGGTTTTCTCACCGAGCTGGATGATTTTCAGTCGCGTGTGCTCGATGTGCGCACTTCGATCGGTGGGCGTTTAAACGCACTTGACGCACAGCGTGAGATTAACGACGCCAGTATTGTGGTTACAAAGAATACCCTGTCGACTCTACGTGACACTGAC
>JAAEOZ010000292.1 GCA_024222685.1 Gammaproteobacteria bacterium
ATCGAGCAATGACCCGCTCCAGTTAATCACTACTGCACTGGCTAAGGTACCCATCATATAAATGCGCCCCCAGCTTCCACTGTCGAGCCCGAATTCGGCCTGAATCTCCGAACCGAAAACACCGATAAAATAGGTTTGCCCGGCACTGGAGAGGAAAGCCAGGAAGAAACCAAAGCTGAGAAAACGCGGCTGTGCCCGGGCGAAGCGCCAGTAATCTATTAGCATAGTTTGTCGGGAGCAGGTAATACCGAATACCGATCTACGGCCAGCGATTATGTATTAGACCAGCCGGCAAAGCCAAGTAAAGTTTTCATTCCCGGCTTACAGCTGGCTTAACACAAAATTGTATTACATATAAACTTTGCATATACTTATGCATAACTTATATGCATAGGATGCCGCAATGCGAACTACATTAAATATTGATGATCAGCTTTACGAAGAGGCGGTAAGGCTAACCGGCGTTAGAGAAAAAACTGCTCTTTTACGGGAGAGCCTTAAAGCCTTAATTCAACGCGAGAGCGCGAGACGACTTTCGAAACTTGGTGGTACTGAAACTTCTCTTGATGACATCTCCCGGCGTCGTAACGACGAATGATATTGGTCGATACATCGGTCTGGATAGATCATTTGCGTAATGATTGCCCTGAACTTTCCGCACTATTAGATCAAAATCAGGTCGTTATGCACCCGTTAGTACTCGGCGAATTGGCCTGTGGCAACTTACAAAACCGCACTCAACTTTTACGGCTCTGGCAAAGCCTCGACTCATTGGCAGAAGTTAATCATAAAGAAACACTCTTTTTCATAGAGAGCAATCAATTGATGGGGAAAGGCGTCGGCTATATTGACATCCAGCTTTTGGCTTCCGTCACTATTAATGTAGATACTAAATTATGGACAAAGGATAAACGACTTGCTGCTATTGCGATGGAGCTTGGATGTGGGTGGAATTAAACCCACCTCTGACAATCAAGTATGACTTATCTTTTTTAGCGCCTCACGCACATCTGCATAACGGTTTTGCTCACACAGTCCGAAACCAGGCAATCGACGTACTTTATTGCGGGCGAACAGCGGAACGCTCATACCCGTTAGAAATCTACAGTAAGTCTCTGCTGTTAATGTGTAATTGCTTATACCTGATAAATGCTTATCCAGGCCTTGTATCGCCGCGTTAATCTTCTGCATATCAGGCATAACAGGATGGTGGGAATATGCCAATTTTGCTACCTGTTGACGACACACTGAACAATGGCCGCAATGTTCGGGAGCCTGTTGATCATCGAAATAACGGGACAGATTACTACTCAAACAGCGATCCAGTTCAAAAAACCTGACCAGGGCGGCGATGCGCTTGATCTCTTTTTGCTCCTTGTCAGCAAAGTAGGTATACAGGTTTTGCGCCAGCTCTGTATCGGCCAGTTCTAGCACATCAACCTGATACACCTCGGTAATCAACCGGGTTTCCAGCTCAATCAGATTTTTCTCCTGCAGGTATTCCATCGCCTTCACCACACGATTTCGATCCGCCCCATAGGCTTGATACAAGTTATCAAAATTTAGGCTGCCCCAGATTTTCTTCATTTGAGTGTTAGCAAAAATAGCATCAAGGAAGGATCGGCGTTCGCCTTCAAACTGCTGTAATATTTGCTGCTTATCCTGCAAAAATTTGTACTTGAAGTCGGCAAAATAAGCGTATAAGGGTCGAAGTACAGCCATAATCTCCAGCTGTACCAATAAGGTTTTCAGAGGCAATTGGCGGATATTACTGGCCGTTGACAAACTA
>JAAEOZ010000293.1 GCA_024222685.1 Gammaproteobacteria bacterium
TTCTCGGTAAGACTGCAGTCTCGTATGAAAGATGAACGTGACCAGTTGATTCACGCGTTCAACGAGATCGTCCCTAAGATCGAGGAGCATATGCGCATGAGTATCGCCCTTGGGCTTGCTCAGGAGGTGCAACAGAGCCTTTTGCCTCAGAGCGACCCTTCTTTCCCCGGATTCGATATCGCGGGTGCGAGTATATATTGTGACGAAACGGGCGGAGATTATTACGATTTTATCGAAACCAAACGAGGCGGTCAGGCCGCTCTGGCTGTGGTCGTCGGGGATGTCTCGGGTCACGGCGTATCCTCAGCCCTTCTCATGGCTACAGCGCGGGCACTGATCATGCTGCGTATTTCCATGCCCGGTGAAGCAGCCGGCATCATCAATGACGTCAACCGGTATCTGAGTCAGGATACCGCGCAGACCGGAAATTTCATGACCTTCTTCTACTGTGAATTCACAGAGAGAGAAACTGAGATTCAGTGGGTTCGTGCAGGGCATGATCCGGCCCTGGTCTACGATCCCTCCACAGACGTGTTCGATGAACTCAAAGGCCAAGGTTTGGCGCTCGGGGTGGACATCTCTTTCGAATACGACTCCTTTCAACGTACCATAGAACCTGGACAAATTATTATGATCGGAACTGACGGTATTTGGGAGATGCACAATCAGACCGGCGAGATGTTCGGGAAAAAAACGTTAATGGAAATTATCCGCAACAACCATACAGCGTCCGCCAGACAGATCGTGGACACTGTCACCGAGGTACTTGCGCAATTCCGTGGAGATAAGGCGCCAGAGGACGATGTCACTCTGGTAGTGATTAAGGTGGACCGGTGAATTCCCGCACCTGAACACTCTATCTGTTACGGTGATTCCATATGTCTCCAACCCATTACCAGTTAGTAGTATTAACAGCAACTATGAGTTTATTTTTCACCAATCTTGTTCATGCTGGATGTGGAGATACTTTAAATGAAATATTTGCTGGCAATAGTTGCACAAAGATCAGAACCTATAGAAGCGCCGATGTTTCAGATAAACCAATATTAGTAGTTGCATTGCATGGTGATTCGCCGTTTAACAATCCAGGTTATCAGTATCGGTTTGCCAAATTAGTAGCGAATAAGAACTCAAATGTGATTTCTGTTGGAATGCTAAGGCCAGGTTATACGGACCCTATAGGAAGAACATCCGATGGTGTAAAAGGTGATGCTATTGGTGATAACTTCGATGAAAAACGAGTAAATCAAGTTGTCCAAGCAATCACTGAGCTTAAGAAAATGTACTCCCCATCGAAAGTAATATTGGCAGGGCACTCGGGAGGAGCTGCTATTACTGCAAATCTTATTAGTTTATTTCCTTTACTGATTGATCATGCCTTTATCGTTTCTTGCCCCTGTGATGTCAA